>NZ_JAJJBY010000004.1:0-247362 GCF_022625245.1 Bacillus sp. TL12
TTATTTATAACGGACTTTTTTCTATACAATAAGGACGTATTTTCTTATTGTATGGAAAAGACAATAACCCCAATTACAATAATGATGTTACCGATAACTTTTCTTTTTGTAATTTTTTCACCTAGGAAATACCAACCAAACACTAAAATGATGAGATAACTTAGTGACTCTAATGCAGATGCTTGTTTTAATGATAAGCCTTTTAAAGCAATAACATTTAGCCCGGCGTTAATTACAAATAAAGAATAGCCAATAATAACATAAGGGTTTACATATTCTCTTAATTTGGAATCATATTCTTGTAGAGTTGCTTTTTTAAGTAAAATTTGTGAGTAATTGGCTAAAATTATACCGAAAATAAATAACAACATATAATTATTCATCTTTTGTCACCACCACAATTCCAACAATAATAATAGCTGCACCAAGTAAATGGTTCCACTTTATCGTATCGCCAAAAAAGAGGACAGACCACAGCATTGACCATAGTAGGATAATACCTCGGTGAGAGTATGCTCTAGATATTTCGAAATGTTTAATTACTTGTTGCCAAATAATTGCATAGCCAAATAAAAACACAACGAGTCCAAAGTAAGCAGCGAAAAATGAAATGGATGTGATTGGGAATTTAGCTGCCCATTTCATGTAAACCATGATGATAGAATATAGCAAGAAAGCTACATGTAAAAATACATAATTTTTAATATTTGGTTTCATATATTCACTCTCTTTTAGATATAAATACATCAATTTGAAAAGAATGTATTTCATCTATATTTTCTTATTACATGGAATGTACGTCGAAAAAATATAAAGTTGTGTAACGTGTATTCTTTGTCTAATTTTTCACATTCCAAGGTATATAGTACCATGACTGATGTTGCAAAACAATATAAGAAGAAGAGTGGCTTTTCGTATAAAAATCACTCTTCTTATATTCATCATGTGATTGTATTACATTATTAAAATGAAGAAATTCATAGAATCGTTAAACCACATATTTATTTCTTCCATTGTTTAATGATACTTACTCTTTTATTCGTGGCATCCATTTCCACTTGCACACCAATTGGCATTGTCATCGTTGGATGGGTATGGCAACAATCAAAGTTTGCTAGAAATAGCAATTTACGGTCCTTTAGCACTTCGAGTAATATTTCATATGGTTTTCGATTTGTACCGCAATCATTGAATTGCTCATGTTTTCCAAGAATGATTCTTGTAGATTCTTTCCTGTTTGACCTTGACGATTTAAAGGCATTGTTGTTATGGTTAAATTTGAAATTATAAATAGGTAGAGTAAAAGGAGATTTAGTGATGAAAAGGTTAGGGTGGGGAAGCATAACAATACTCTGTGCTATTATTTTGGGTACATGTTGGTTCTTTTTCCAGGGGAGTATTTTAGAAAAGAATGCGACAAATGTTTCCAAAGCAAAAGAAAAAATGACAATAGATGGTCCGCCTCTACAAGTAGCAGAGTTACCAAAAACAGGATTATCTGAAAAAGTAATCCCGCAAAAGTATACACCAGTGATTGAAGCAAAAGCCGCGATAATCATTGATGTGAGTGATGGACAAGTCATGTATAAAAATCATGAAGAAGATGTACTTGCCCCAGCGAGTATGTCAAAGATGATGACGGCATATATCCTTTTAGAAAATATACATAAAGGAAAGGTTCATTGGGAAGATCAAGTGAAAATAAGTGCTAAATCAGCACAAGCGGAGGGCGCTAGAATTCCAGTGCAAATGGGAGATGTAGTAACGGTGAAAGACTTATATCACGCGTTAATGATCCAATCTGCCAATAATTCTGCGGTTGCTTTAGCAGAACATATAGCAAAGACAGAACAAGATTTTGCAGGGCTTATGAATCAAACAGCGAAAAAACTGGAGTTGTCAGAAGCGACTAAGTTTGCAAATGCTTCTGGATTACAAGAAGCTGATGGAAGTGAAACAAAGATGACTGTAGCTGATGTAGCGAAGTTAGCGTATCATCTTGTAAAGGATTACCCAGAGATATTAGATGTTACACATTTACGTCAAAGTCAGCTAGCATTTAAAAGTACGATTGTTACAAATACCAATGAAATGTTAAATCCGGCTAATCAAGGATTATACATTGAAGGAATGGATGGACTGAAAACAGGCTTTACTGATAGTGCGGGTTATTGTTTTACAGGGACTGCAAAACAAGGTGATAAGCGAATCGTAACAGTGGTTATGGGTACAAAGAGTAAAATGAAACGTTTTACAGAAACACATAAATTAATGTCCTACGGATTTGAAATTGTTAAGTAGGTGAAGGAAAGCAGCTTGTTTAAAACTCGAATTGAGTGGATGATAAGCTGCTTTTTTTATATTAAAGGAATATAAAAGGTATCAAAAACAAAAACTGAAAAAGTATGAGTGTTATTGGTTGAAATTATTTTCCTTTGTAAATATAATAAAGTTATAAGCTTATTATTAATAAGTTGGAGGCGGAATATAGCATAATACATATTAGTAAGCCTCAAATAAAAATTGGAGGGAATTAGTATGGCAAAAGATTTTTATTCAGCGATTGAAGACAGAAGATCCATTTATGCAATTAGTAAAGAGCAAGTTGTTTCTGATGAGAAAATTCAAGAAGTAGTAAATCATGCCGTAAAGTATACACCTTCAGCTTTTAATTCTCAGAGTGCAAGAGTTGTTGTTTTATTAGGTGAACAACATGACAAACTGTGGAATATTACGAAAGAAACATTAAGAAAAATTGTGCCAGAAAATAATTTCGCACCAACTGAAGAAAAAATGAACGCATTTAGAAGTGGCTATGGAACAGTTTTATACTTTGAAGATAGTAAAGTAGTAGAAGATCTTCAAGAAAAGTTTGCGTTATATAAAGACAATTTCCCGACTTGGTCTCAGCAATCATCAGGAATGCTGCAATTTGCGATTTGGACAGCGTTAGAAATTGAAGGATTTGGTGCAACGCTGCAACATTATAATCCATTAATTGATAATGAAGTAAGAAAAGAATGGGATATTCCAGAATCTTGGAAGTTAATTGCACAAATGCCGTTTGGTAAACCAGTTGTAGCGGCAGGGGAAAAAGAGTTCCAGCCGTTAGAAACTCGAGTGAAAATTTATAAATAAAGTATAAAAAAGGATTATCAAAATTGATAATCCTTTTTTATATCTGTCATAGATTTTATAATTTATAAGGGTTTTCTTTTACAATTTCATCTCTTTGTTGTTTTATAGCCGCCTTTAATTCATTTTTTTTGATTTCGATGGCTGCTACTTTTTTGAATGTTAGTAAGGATAGTAAGTATACAAGTGCATAATGAAATTCTGTATAATGTTTTGAACTATTATTGATAATTTGCTCCATTAGTAACAATAAGCCTCCTGATATTTCGATGTATAAAGGTTATTTTATCAATTAAGTTCTACAAATACCATATTATCTAGTTCTTGTTTAGGCAATCCTTAAATAATACACAATATTTTTCCAAATAAGAAATAACGTTACAATGACAAATAATACTCGTACGTAAGATCACCTGTTTTTGATCGTGCAATTAGACTCAACGAAAGCCCCATTGGAAGACCATATACAAAGTTAACGACATCTCAAGTAAGAGAAATATAATCTTTTAGAATACTATTGAGTTGCTAAATGATTAAAATTTTGTAATGATAGAAGGGTGACTCATCAAGGGGAGCTTTTATCTGAGAGCGTTGATATGATTTAATAAGACAAGCAGATTTTTTATTTGTAGTGATATGATGAGGAGTAGAGTCTTCCATTTCATTTCGCGATAAAAAATAGGAAATGTTTTATTATAAAAACGTTGTCTTGGAAATGAAAGTTCACATGAAGTTCACACAAAATTCACGTCAATCATTTACAATTAACGACGTATGAAAAATAAAACCCTTGTCAAAAAATGGAATTTAATGCATATTTGATTTTGAGAATATTATAGATTATTAAGTTCGTTTTTTTAGAGGGTCTTAGGGAAAGGAAGTAAAAACAACTTATGAAGAAAGTACTAGCAGGCTTAGCAGCAGCATCTGTAGCTGGCGTAGCAGTTCCTGGAATGGATTCTGCTCATGCACAAGTGTCATCTGATGCACTGAAAGAAATCAATGGACAAACGCAAACTCAAACTCAAAAACAAACAATTGAAACAAAAGCAGTAGAAACAAATTCTGAACTAAAATACACAGTAACAGCTGATGTACTAAATGTTCGTTCAGGTGCTGGCACAGAGCATAACATTATTTCTAAAGTAACAGAAGGTCAAGTGCTACAAGTAACTGGTCAAGAAAATGGCTGGTTTAAAGTATCTGTAAATGGTCAAACAGGTTATGTAAGTGGAGACTTCGTAACTACTGGTGGAAAGAAAGAAACTGCTGTTCAACAAGGAACAGGTAATTATACAGTTAACGTTTCTTCACTTAACGTACGTACAGGTCCTAGCGCGTCTCATACTGTTTTAGGTTCTGTAAATAAAGGCCAAACAGTACAAGTTGTAGGTGAAGTACAGGATTGGTTTAAAATTAACCATAATGGTGGAACTGGATACATAAGCAAAGACTTCGTGACAAAAGGTGGTACAGCTGTATCTAACCAAACAGAGAAACCAGCTACTAACAATAATGTTACACTTCAAACTGGTGGATCATATGTGGTTAATACAGGTGCTTTAAAAGTACGTACAGGTCCAGCTACATATAACGCTGTAATTGGTGGCGTAACAAATGGTCAAACACTACAAGTTTCTGGTGTGGAAAATGGCTGGTACAAAATTAACCATAACGGCAGAACTGGTTATGTAAGTGCAGACTATGTGAAGTTTGTAAAAGGCGGTACTGCAAATGTAACTACGCCTTCTCGTCCAACTACTGGTGGTGAGCAAGGAAATGCACAAGTAGAAAAACCACAAACAGAAAAACCGTCAACGCCATCTGCGAACGGATCATCAATTGTGTCTATTGCACAATCACTAAATGGTTCACCATATACATGGGGTGGTACAACACCTGCTGGCTTTGACTGCAGTGGTTTCATTTACTATGTATTAAAACAAGCAGGTCACTCTGGTGGACGTCAAACTGTTGCTGGCTACTGGAGCAGCAAACAACATACTAGCAATCCACAACCAGGCGATCTAGTATACTTTAGCAATACTACTAATGCTGGTGGTATGACTCATATGGGTATTTACTTAGGAAATGGTCAGTTCATCAGTGCAGAAACTGAAAAAACTGGTGTGAGAGTTCAATCAGTAAGCAATCCTTACTGGAGTAAGCACCTAGCTGGTTATACAAAAGCATAATAAGAGAATTTAATTCTTCAATATTATAAGGAAAAGCTTTCTAGGAAACTAGAAAGCTTTTCTTATCTTTAGTTTTGCTTTTGTAAATATAAATGAATGATAGAAATGAAAAGGAGGGAAACACTTTTATAAATAAATGTTTCTCTCCTTTTCATTTTGTACGAATATATATATTTCTATTTTAAATCTCCGTGTAAAAAGCGAGAATATAAATCATGGAAATAGCTAGGGCGAAATAAATTTGCGGCATGTCCAGCTAGTGGGATTTCTCTGTATAATACATTTGGTAGAATAGATTTTAAGTCAAATAGACAAGATTTGTAGAGGTGATCGTGCTCTCCCATTACCCATAGAATAGGTTGCGACAGCTCTTTTAAACGAGATTTTAAATCAAATTCTAAACGGTGCTTGAGCGATTCAACAATAATGGACGAGTGCAGTTGTAAGCCAAAGCGATAATAAATGTTTTTTGAAATGACTGCAAAAGGATTTGCTTTTAATATTCCGCTTGGGAAAATTGTATTTGCATATTGATACAGCCAAGTAGAATAGTCATGTTCTCTTTTATCCCAAAACTTTCGAAAAACATTATATAAAAGGGATGGATTATTATAATGTCCACCAATATGACAAAGGCTTAATACTTTTTCTGGATATTTGTGTGCAAATATAGTAGCGATATAGCAACCATAGCTTAGGGCACAAATATGAGCTTGCTGAATTCCTTCTTTTTCATAAAGGTCGGATAGCTGTTGTACTAATCGGTCTAAAGAAAATTCGATTGCTTGTCCTTTGTCTTCACCATGTCCTAGTAAGTCATACGTTATTATATTGTAGGAAGAAGAAAATCGTTTATATTCCTTTTTAAAGGCACGACGATTTCCAACTAATCCGTGAATGAATATAATGGTTTTCTTTTCGGGATTCTTGTTTGTTTGCAAAGGGATACTCCTCTCAATCAATGAAGGTTTGTAAGGTTTGTCTAATATTCCTACAAAAGTAGGTTGTAAAAATACATGTTATATATATTTGAATCAGTATTGTATAATTCCTTTTGTTGAAACGAAAGAATACTCCTTTTTATAAGTACCAGGTAATAATATCAGATTATTATACTTGTTGTAAAGATGAGATTTGATGTGTTTTATTACCAAATAAGAGAATGAATGATTAGACTGTTTACATTCAGTTTACATTCATATCGTATGCTAATATTAGAAATAACAGTTTGGTTTGAAATGAGGAGATGAATAGGAATGGAAATACACAATAAAGAGAAGAAAAAGGGAAGTTGGAGGAATTTTATACGCCTCATTCAAGATACGCATCCCCAAAAAAGTATTTTTATTTTTGCATTAGTAATGAGCTTGTTTTCAACAGGAGCAAGTTTGTTTATTCCAATGCTTACAAAAGGGTTAGTTGATAATTTTTCGATTTCCTCAATCAGTACAATGCAAATTGTTGGCTTAGTTACATTTTTTGTAGTTCAAACAATCGCGTCAGGGTTATCCATTTATTTACTCAATTATATTGGGCAAAAAATTGTAGCTGGAATTAGAGAACGACTATGGAAAAAGGTTTTGATTTTACCTGTTTCTTACTATGACCAAAACAGAACAGGTGAAACAATTAGCCGTATGACAAACGATACAGGTGTTGTAAGAACGTTAATATCAGAGCACCTGTCTAGCTTATTAACGGGTGGTATTTCTATTGTTGGATCGTTAATTGTATTGTTTGTTTTAGATTGGAAAATGACAGTCCTACTATTAACTGTTATTCCGTTATCTGTATTGATTTTAGTACCACTTGGAAGAATGATGTATAAAATTTCTAAAACGTTGCAAGATGAGACAGCTTCCTTTACAAGTGTGTTAAACCAAGTGTTATCGGAAATACGTTTGGTGAAATCTTCAAATACAGAATCTAGAGAATATGAAAGTGGTAACAAAGGAATTCAAAAGTTATTACAATTTGGTTTGAAAGAAGGAAAAGTTCAGGCTCTTATTACACCAGTTATGTCATTTGTTTTAATGGCGTTACTTGTTATTATTGTAGGATATGGTGGAATGCGTGTTTCTAGTGGTGCACTAACAACGGGAGAACTTGTAGCATTTATTCTATATTTAGTGCAAATTATTATGCCAATGAGTCAACTTTCTATGTTCTTTACACAATTTCAAAAGGCAATTGGTGCAACAGAACGTATTCATACTATTTTAGAATATGAAGTTGAAAATCATATAGATGGTATTCAGGTAACGAATGCAAAGCAATCCATTTTGATTGAAAATGTAGATTTTGAGTATAACGAAGACGAAAAGGTACTACAAAATATTCATTTCACCATTGAATCAGGAAAAGTAACTGCAATTGTAGGACCTAGTGGTAGTGGGAAAACGACATTGTTTTCTTTATTAGAACGCTTTTATGAACCAACAAGTGGTGTAATAAAGTTAGGAAAAGACCCTATTTCAACATACTCATTACAATCATGGAGACGTCAAATTGGATATGTATCACAAGATAGTCCGTTAATTGATGGGACAATCCGAGATAATATTTGCTACGGAGTTGAAGGGGGTGTAAGTGACGAAGAAATACAGCGTGTATCAACGATGGCATATGTCGATGCGTTTATTGATGATTTACCGAAAGGATATGATACGGAAGTCGGGGAACGTGGTGTGAAATTATCTGGGGGCCAAAGACAACGAATTGCAATTGCTCGTGCGTTGCTCCGCAATCCTCAAATTTTAATGTTAGATGAAGCGACGTCCAGTCTTGATAGTAAATCGGAATCTGTTGTTCAAAAAGCGTTAAATAACTTAATGAAAGGCAGAACAACTTTAGTAATTGCACACCGACTTTCTACTGTTGTAGATGCAGACAAAATTATCTTTATTGAAAAAGGAAAACTTACAGGAAGTGGCTCTCACGATGAATTGTTACGTTCTCATGATATGTACCGAGAATTTGCAACGCAGCAATTGAAAATTAAAGAGGGAGCGCTATAAAACGATTGTAGTATTGGGTTTTGAAGCAGTGGAGATTTTCTTTAACTTCACTGCTTATTCATCATTATAACTGGCATGATGAAAGGAGAGAGGTGATGGTTTGATGCCGAGAATTTTAAAGGATACGTTATCCAAAACTAGTTACATAGATAATTTGTGAATTGTACATTGAACACAATAGTTACTTACAAGTAACCTACGCACATCAAAGTGCATAATTGCATTTCAGACTAAATACAGATAGAATTCATGATAGAAGAAAGCAATTTAGAGTGATTGAGGAGTGTTATATTTGGCAGAATTATTACAAGGGAAAAATGCATTAATTACAGGAGCAGGAAGAGGAATTGGCCGTGCTGTAGCAATTGCTTTAGCAAAAGAAGGTGTAAATGTTGGTCTTTTAGCGCGCTCTGAAGAAAATTTAAAAGCAGTTGCGAAAGAAGTGGAAGCTGAAGGCGTGAAAGCTGTTATAGCTACTGCTGATGTATCTTCATATGAAGAAGTTACTACTGCTATTGAAACATTAAAAAGCGGATTAGGTTCTATTGATATTTTAATTAATAATGCAGGTATTTCTAAGTTCGGAAAATTTTTAGAACTAGATGTTGCTGATTGGGGAAAAATTATCCAAGTCAACTTAATGGGTGTATACTATGCAACTCGCGCTGCATTACCAAGTATGATTGAACAACAGTCTGGTGACATCATTAACATCTCATCTACAGCAGGACAAAAAGGTGCACCGGTAACAAGTGCATACAGTGCTTCAAAATTTGGTGTTCTTGGATTAACAGAATCGTTAGCGATGGAAGTACGCAAACACAACATTCGTGTAACAGCTTTAACACCAAGTACAGTTGCGACGGATATGGCAGTAGATCTAGGATTAACGGATGGTAATCCAGATAAAGTTATGCAAGCAGAAGATATTGCAGAGTTTATCGTAGCACAGCTGAAATTAAATAAACGTACATTTATTAAATCTGCTGGGCTTTGGTCTACTAATCCGTAAGAAATAAAAAAGATTTGGTTTAAAGCCAAATCTTTTTTTATTTCTTTTTGATTCTGAATTTTATGTATAATAGGAGTGAAAGTTATTGAAGTATGATTCCATACAATTCGAAGGGAATGGTATTTACGTGAAACATATGGATATATGGACAGCTGTTGATGAGTATATTACAGATTTACTAGTACCAAAGAGGTGCTTCAAGTGAATGCTGCAGCTGATTTGCCAGCACATGATGTTTCAATAACGCAAGGGAAGTTCTTACAATTACTTGTGAAAATCCAAAAGGCACGGAACATTTTAGAGATTGGTACTTTAGGGGGATATAGCACCATATGGCTTGCAAGAGCATTACCAACAGATGGTCGACTTATTTCGCTTGAAGTAAATGAAAAACACGCTGAGGTTGCTCGTGCTAACATAAGGCGAGCTAATTTGGAAGATGTGGTTCATGTTCGCACGGGGATGGCGATAGATTCGTTACAACAAATTGCTAATGAAGATTATGAGCCATTTGACCTGATTTTTATTGATGCGGATAAACAAAACAATCCTACATACTTTGAATGGGCTCTAAAACTTTCAAAGCCGGGTAGTTTAATTATTGGAGATAATGTAGTGCGCGAAGGGGAAGTGATTGATGCTTCAAGTGATGACCAGCGCGTGCAAGGAATACGTCGTTTTTATGAGTTAATAGCTAATGAACCACGTGTTACTGCCACAGCAATTCAAACAGTAGGAAGTAAAGGATATGATGGATTTGTAATGACGCTTGTAACAGAGTGATAAAATTTAAATGGCGGCTATAGATCTAGTAGACTAGGAGGAGAAAAAATGAAGAAAATATTTGATATGTTATAATGTGTATGGAATACAGGAAATCCTTCTCGTGCTCCTCCGAAATGAATAGAGTACAGTGGAATAATAAAATTTGGAGGTTATAAAAATATGAGAAGCGAAAAAGAAATGATGGATTTAATATTAAATACAGCGAGAGATGATGAACGGATTCGTGCAGTTATTATGAATGGCTCTCGTGTGAATCCAAATGTGAAGAAAGATTGTTTTCAAGATTACGATATTATATATGTGGTGAAAGGTATAAGGTCATTCACATCTGATCACAGCTGGGTTAATAGATTTGGAGAAAGAATGATTGTACAAATGCCAGAAGAAAGCACTTTAATTCCACCCGAAGAGGATGGAAGATTTCCTTATTTGATGCAGTTTATAGACGGGAATCGAATCGATTTGACTTTAGTTCCAGTAGAATTAGTAAATGAACTTCTTGATAGAGATAGCTTAAGTGTACTTCTTCTGGATAAAGATGGATGTATTGAACCGTTCTCACCAGCAAGTGATTCAGATTATCTTATAACTAGGCCAAGTGAAAAAGAATTTGCAGATTGCTGTAATGAGTTTTGGTGGTGTAGTACCAATGTTGCCAAAGGGCTGTGGAGAGAAGAACTACCTTATGTAAAAGAGATGCTTGAAGGTCCTGTGCGAGATATGCTGGTGCAGATGCTAGAGTGGCATATTGGGGTGAAGACAAATTTTACAGTAAGCGCTGGAAAGTTTGGGAAGTATTTTGAAAAATACCTTGAGCAGGACGTGTGGAAACAATATGTGGAGACTTTTTCAAATGCGGAGTATGAAAACATTTGGAAGTCTGTCTTTGTAATGGGGAATTTATTTAGAGAAACTGCAATCGGGATTGCTAGCTATTTTAGTTACAAATATCCACAAATTGATGATGATAGAGTGACAAGCTATTTAGAGTATGTGAAGTCTTTACCGAGAGATAGTCAAAAAATTTATTAAGTGTTTAGATAGAAGGGAAATAAGATCGTTCCAAAGGTGGGACGGTCTTATTTCTGTTTGTGAATATGGACCTTTCTAACAAAATTTGAATGAACGACATATAAAATATAAGGGAGATTTTTATCATGTACTACTTATATCCATCCGAAATGTTTAGTCCTTTTCAGTGGAATCTAGAACGTAATATCCCTTTTTATACTTCGTATTCTTATATACCGTATTCAGATCCTTTTTATTATCAAAATTATCCTAGTTCGATTCATAATTTATCAAATGTTGATTTAGGTAACGAAGTGCAAAGTGGGGAGGAGGCTCGAGGCTCTTGGACTCCGTTTTCATGGGTTGAAAAATATGCTTATGCGTTTTCAGGACCATTTAATAAAGCTGAGGTTGCTCTTACATTTGATGATGGGCCAGACCTTGTATTTACCCCGCAAATATTAGATAAGCTAAAAAGTTATGGTGTGAAAGGTACTTTTTTTCTTCTAGGTGAAAATGCAGAAAGGTATCCTGATGTAGTAAAGCGAATTGCGAATGAGGGCCATATTATTGGGAATCATTCGTACAATCATCCCAATTTAGCTAAAGTGAGTGATGAAGAATACCGGAACCAAATTGTAAAAACAGAAGAGACATTGAAGAGATTGGTGGGGTATGCGCCAAAGTTTATACGTCCACCTTATGGTGAAATACTTGAAAAACAGTTGGGATGGGCGACAGAGCAAAACTTTATGATTGTACAGTGGAGTGTAGATACAGTTGATTGGAAAGGTGTAAGTGCAGAGCAGATTACAAATACTGTATTAGGAAATGCGTTTCCGGGAAGTGTTATATTACAACACTCTACCCCAAGAGCGAACTTGCAAGGATCCGTAGACTCATTAGATCGAATTATTCCTCAACTGAAAGCAAAAGGGTCACGATTTGTGACGCTTCCTAGCATGTTTCAAACGTCGAAACAGAGGAAGTAAATATAAAACAATAAGATTAGGTAATGAACATAAAATACTGTATTCAGTTTGTACATCATTTAAACAAGAGTGGTGTATTTTTTTGTTGTGGAAAATATAGGGTTGTAATTAATCTTTATTGTATAATAAAGATGTGTATTGAAAAATAGGTGTGTGGATGTGAGAGGGGGATAAGATGACATATGCACTTGTAAATATAGGGATGAGCATGTTAATCGGTATTATATTTATACTAACTGCACTCATATTGCAAAAAAATCCACCAACAGATATTAACGCAGTATACGGGTATCGAACAAAGCGCTCAATGAAAAATAAAGATCTATGGAATGCTGGAAATCGATATAGTGCTGAAGTTATGAAACAAAATGGTGTTTTTATGATTTTAGTAGGGAGCGCAATTGGATTGCTATTTAAATATACGCATACAACGATTGTAATCTTAAGTCTTATGATTATATTAATCATTCATATGTTTGTAAAGGTAGAGAAGAAATTAAAGACACTAGAGGAATAATAAATTGTATTTGCCCCGCATTAACGGGCAGTAAGACTCCCACCTCAAAGTTCAGCAAAAGCAAAGACGTTAGGTGGGGAAATTAACTGCTCGTAAAAGCCCAACTGGTGAGGGCTAATTGAAGTTTTACTTTACCAATCCTTGATAATTTAAACTTAAAAAAACTATTTTTTTAGCATAGTGTGTCCTTTTTCCACAACAAATTCATAGTATTCAAGTTCATATGGGTAGATATCTTCGAATGTTATTGTAATCGGTTTAGCGTTTTTGTTTACAACTGGAATTCCTGTTGTAGAGGAAATTTCCCCTTTTAACAGTTGTAAGAAAGAAGTTGCATTTACTTTCATTACATTTTCAACTTCATCACCTGGTGCAAAAGGAAGTGATTTTGTAACAGCGTGAAAATACATATGACACATTTCACGGTCAATGAAGTGTGGGGTTTCGTGATTGATTTTAAAAATGCCTTTGTATTCTAAATCAGTAGCTTGAAAGGAGAACCCTAATTCCTCTTCTACTTCACGAAGACCACCTATTCGTACATCTTCACCATACATAATATGTCCAGCAGATGTAATATCCCATTTTCCTGGGAAATCTTTCTTGTTTTTAGCTCGTAATTGGAAGTATAACAACATGTCTTCGTTTTCTTTTTCCACAAACCAGCAATGGAATGTTTCATGCCAATCACCGTCACGATGTACATCATCACGTAGCTTTTTTCCAATTTTGTTTCCTTCTGTATCAAATATCGTTAACCATTCTGTCATTTATATTCCCCTTTCTATATAGTTTAGTATACAATGATTGTATGTAATTTTGGGAAAATAAAGAAAAATAAAAGGGGTGTATATTGAATGGGACTGGAGGAAACAAAAGTCAATTCTTTCATTTCAACGGAAGAAGAATTACGTCTTATTTTAGGGTATCCAAGTGAGCGTGCGGTGAAGAAAGTGATTCCATCTCTTGATTATCATTGTCGTGATTTTTTATCTAAATCGCCATTTCTTGTAATATCTACTTCAGATCAGTTTGGACATTGTGATGCTTCACCAAGAGGAGATGCACCTGGATTTGTATATGTTTTAAATGAAAATCAAATTGTAATTCCGGAAAGGCCGGGGAATCGCCGAGTAGATTCGATTCTTAATATTTTATCTAATCCAAAGGTGGGGCTTATCTTTCTTATTCCAGGGCTTGGAGAATCATTACGAATGAATGGGCGTGCAGCTATTACAAACGATGAAAAAATTTTAGAAAAGATGCAAGTAAATGGTCGTAGTCCGTTGCTGGGTATTGTTGTGGAAGTGGAAGAATGTTTTATTCATTGTGCAAAAGCTTTTATAAGGTCTAAGTTATGGAACCCAGATTCTTGGTTAGAAAAAGAAGCATTACCATCAGCGGCAAAAATGCTTGTTGATCATGCCAAAGTGAACGCAAATGAAGAAGAAGTCGCACGCTCATTAGAAGAAAGTTATACAAAAAGATTGTATTAAAAATTTCGGATACTACATGGGTTGATAAAATATATAGATATAATTAATGTTTTAGAGATTTAAAGGGTGTTTGCTTTATTAGGGAGCAGTGTTTCAACCTGGAATTATGGTTATTTTAGTTGATGATTTTATGTGAATTCTATTTTTAAAAGAGAAGTATACAGATTTAATTATTTTTTAGTAGTCTGAATTACTATCTTAAAATAAAATATAAAAGTGTAATTATCTTGTGGAGAAAAGAATATATAAATGTCTTTCTTAAAAACGGGCTTGCTTTTTTGAATTGTCGTAATTATAATAATTTAACAAATAGACATGAACGAAAAGTAATGATAAGGACACGAGATTATTTTTACGGTTTACAGAGAGGGAAGCCAAAGGCTGTGAGCTTCCTAACACGAGAAATAATCTTACCACCTTTGAACTCCGGTAGTGAACGAGTAATCTAGTAATTATTGGCGGTCTCAGCCGTTACCTGATCTTGAGCAATCCAAAATGAGTGGTATATTTGGATTGGAACAAGGGTGGAACCACGAAAAACACATTCGTCCCTTTACTAGGGATGAGTGTGTTTTTTTATGGAATTCAATTTTGAAGATTTAGAAAAATAAAAATACTTCTTGATTTTGTAGCTTATGTGCGTATAATGAATAAACAAATAGACATGAACGAAAAGTAATGATAAGGACATGAGATTATTTTTACGGTTTACAGAGAGGGAAGCCAAGGGCTGTGAGCTTCCTAACACGAGAAATAATCTTACCACCTTTGAACTCCGGTAGTGAACGAGTAATCTAGTAATTATTGGCGGTCTCAGCCGTTATCTGAACTTGAGCAATTCAAAATGAAAGTATATTTGAATTGGAACAAGGGTGGAACCACGAAAACACATTCGTCCCTTTTTTAGGGATGAGTGTGTTTTTTTTTATAAAATTTATTGCTGAATTGAAAGGAGGTGCGGTTGGAGTGAAACAATTGATTCGAACGAGAACCACCATTGACTGCGCAAATAGGAAAAAGTTAATTATCAAGTATTTTAAAAAATAGGAGGAGATTTAAAAATGGGAAATGTAATACATATTGGAGTATTAGGGCTTGGAACTGTAGGGAGCGGTGTCGTTCATATTTTGGAAGATCACAAGGAGAAAATTAGTCTTGATACAGGATATAAAGTAAAAGTAAAAGCGGTGGCAGTACGTGATGTGGAAAAAGAACGTGATGTTTCAATTGATGGAATAAGGATAACAAGTGATGCAAATGAAATTTTAGAAGATCCCAATATTGATATCGTAGTAGAAGTGATGGGCGGAATTCAAGAAGCAAAACAGGCTATTGTCAGGGCGTTACGTAATAAAAAACATGTCGTAACTGCAAACAAAGATTTAATGGCTGTATATGGGAATGAATTATTAAAATTAGCAAATGAAAATGGCTGTCAGTTGTATTATGAAGCAAGCGTAGCTGGAGGAATTCCAATTTTAAGAGGACTAGCAGACGGCTTAGCTTCTGATCATATTGAAAAGATTATGGGAATTGTAAATGGTACAACAAATTATATATTAACAAAAATGAGTCAAAATGGCTGGTCATATGAACAGGCACTACAAGAAGCGCAAAAGTTAGGCTTTGCAGAATCAGATCCGTCAGCAGATGTAGATGGACTAGATGCTGCGCGAAAGGTGGCTATTCTAGCAAACTTAGGATTTTCGATGAATGTTTCTTTAGATGATGTACGTGTTCGAGGTATTCGAAATGTAGAAAAAGAAGATTTAGAAATGGCTAAGAAATTAGGTTTTACTATGAAACTGGTTGGGAAAGCAGAGAAGCAAGGTTCGGCTATTAACTTAAGTGTAGCGCCTACTTTATTACCGAGCCATCACCCACTATCTAATGTGAACAACGAATTTAACGCTGTATATGTACACGGTCATGCTGTTGGAGAAGTGATGTTTTATGGACCAGGGGCTGGGAAATTACCAACAGGATCTGCAGTAGTAAGTGATATTATTTCAATCGTTAAAAATATGAATCAAGTAATGAAAAGTCAAGATGTACGAAAAGAGTCAGTACCTTATACATTAAAACAAGATGAAGAAGTTGTTTCGAAATACTTTTTACGTATTTTACTATGGGATGAACCAGGAATGTTTCAAAAAATCACAGAATGTTTTGTTAATGAGTCGATTAGCCTAGAAGAAATTATGCAATTACCACTAAATCAAGAGCTTGCGGAAATTGTAATTGTGACTCATCAAACTTCAAAATATCAGTTTGAAAAAGTTTTAGCGTCAATAGAGAGTGTAGCGAATGAAATAAAGAGTTATTACGCTATTGAGGAGGAGAAACAATATGTATAAAGGATTATTAAAGCAATACGCTTCTTATTTACCAGTGAATGATCACACACCAGATGTCAGCTTGATGGAAGGAAATACACCACTTATTCCACTTCTAAATATTTCTAAAGAATTAGGAATTCATTTATATGGAAAATATGAAGGTGCTAATCCAACAGGATCCTTTAAAGATAGAGGAATGGTAATGGCTGTAGCGAAGGCAAAAGAAGAAGGATCACAAGCAATCATTTGTGCTTCAACAGGAAATACATCAGCATCGGCAGCGGCATATGCCGCTCGCCTTGGGATGAAGTGTATTATTGTTATACCAGAAGGGAAAATTGCTCACGGAAAGTTAGCGCAAGCAGTCGCATATGGAGCAGAGATTATTTCAATAGAAGGAAACTTTGATGATGCACTTCGAGCTGTACGCCAAATCGCGGCAGAAGAGCCGATTACATTAGTAAACTCGGTGAATCCATATCGAATTGAAGGTCAAAAAACAGCTGCGTTTGAAATTTGTGATCAGTTGCAAAAAGCACCAGATGTTCTTGCTATTCCAGTTGGAAATGCTGGAAATATTACAGCGTATTGGAAAGGTTTTTGTGAGTATGAAAAAGAGAAGGGATTTAAAAAGCCAAGAATTCATGGTTTTGAAGCAGAGGGAGCAGCTGCAATTGTTAAAGGTCACGTCATTGATTCACCAGAAACAGTCGCAACTGCGATTCGCATTGGTAATCCAGCAAGCTGGTCATATGCTGTAGAAGCAGCGGAACAATCAAATGGTGAAATTGATATGGTGACAGATGAAGAAATCTTACATGCTTATCGTTTGTTAGCGAAAACAGAGGGAGTTTTCGCAGAACCAGGGTCAAATGCTTCTTTGGCAGGTGTAATCAAACATGTTCAAGCAGGAAAGATTCGTAAGGGAGAGACAGTTGTTGCTGTGTTAACAGGAAATGGTTTAAAAGATCCTGACATTGCCATTGCTTCTAATCATTTGGAGATTGCAAGTGTTTCAAATGATATGGAACAAATAAAAGAACATATTAAAGGAGTGATTGTTTCGTGATTCCATTTAAAGTTCGTGTTCCAGCTAGTACAGCAAATGTAGGTCCTGGTTTCGACTCTGTTGGAATAGCGTTATCATTATATTTAGAAGTAGCTGTGAAAGAAAAATCAACTCATTGGCATGTTGCACATTCATTTGATTCTTCAATCCCGAATGATGAAAGAAATTTAATTGTAAGTACGGCACTTAAAGTATGTCCTTCTTTATCTCCGCATATAATAGAAGCTACTAGTAATATTCCACTCGCGCGAGGATTAGGTAGTAGTGCATCAGCCATTGTAGCGGGAATAGAACTTGCAAATCAACTTGGGGAATTACATTTAACAACAGATGAAAAGATTCACCTTGCTACGAATTTCGAGGGGCACCCTGATAATGTAGCTGCTTCTATTTTAGGAGGTACTGTTATTGGAGCGATAGATGGGGATCATGTATCTGTTGTTAGAATAGAGAGTAAAGAATTAGGTGTAATCTCTCTTATTCCTGATGAAGAATTAAATACAAATAAAAGTCGTTCTGTATTACCAGAGACATTTCATTTTCATGATGCAGTTCGTGCTAGCGCGGTAAGTAACGTATTAGTGGCAGCTTTATGCCAAAAGAAATGGGGAATTGTTGGTGAAATGATGGAAAGGGATCTGTTTCATGAACCATATCGTTCAAAGCTTATTCCTTTATTACCAGAAATCCGCCAGTATGCAAAAAAAATTGGAGCATATGGAACTTCGCTTAGTGGTGCTGGACCAGCAGTTTTTATTCTGACTCCCTATGAAAAACGTCAGGAAATTGCTGTGCAATTAGCAAAAGTATTTCCGGCTATGCAAGCTTGTCAGTTAGAAATTAATCATGAAGGAACGGTTGTGAAAAGAGAGGAAAGTGCAGGTTTATCAGTGAGAAAATAAAGTACGAAAGCAAAAGGGTACAGACTTAATCTAAAAGATTAAGTCTGTACCCTTTTGCTATGCTCATTGGAATACTGGAGCTTTTTATAATGAATCATGTTCTTATCTATAATGATTTCTTTATTATTTCGCATTGCCACATTCCTGTAACAAACCACCTGTATATTCAGTGGTGGAGGTGCAGAAGATGAAAAAAATGATGACAGTATGTCTTCTTACAACAATGACAATTACGACTTTGACGGGATGCGATTGGAAACAAAAAAATGTTTCACATGAATTCAAAACAAAAAAAGTAACATATAAAGATTTTACGTATGAGGTGAATCCAGAAACGTTTGCTTTAACAGTTGAGCATGATGGAGTGAAGGAACAAGCATCACAGCCTTTACCGAAAATGAAAGTATCAAAATTGAAAAAAGATGATACACATACATCGTGGGAATATCCAGATCAGAAGGTGAAAGTGAATTTAGAAAAGAAAAAAGATCATGTGAATATTGAGATTAAATCTACAGGTGCAGAAAGCTTTACTTGGCCAAAAGTACAAGCTGAAAATTATACACTTCCTTTATGGGAAGGTAAGTATATTCCGAGCGATGATGAGAATTGGAAGAAATTCTTAAAGGATGAAACGTATTCATTTGCGGAGTCATTTTCAATGAAATTTTTTGCGTTAAATGGTTCGAAATATTCCACGGTATTTGTTGCAAACAATATGTTTAATAATGAAGTGCAATTTCATACTGATCCGAAAATTGGATTTGATTTTACTCATGAATTTCCGAGTATTAACAAAAATAAATCGTACGGTTTTCAACTGTATGTGACTGATAATGATGCAGTAAATATTGCGAAATTATATAAGAAGAATATTGTAGAGAAAGGTGAATTTAAAACATTACAAGAGAAAGCAAAACAAAATAAAGAAATTGAAAAGTTATACGGAGCAGCGCATTTTTATTTTTGGAATCAAAATGCTTTAGCGCAAAGTAATGTAGATTGGCCAGCATTAAGACAACAAATCAATAGTCCTATATTTGGATGGATAAAAGAACTAATTCAAAAATATAGCAAAGAGCCTGACGAATTGAATGTGTTTGATCAAATTAATAAGCAAGATTTTATTGATAAGTATCAAAAGAATGTTGTTTTGCGTTATATAAATGAAGTGTTAGTAATGAAGGAGTTTTACAAAGAAGATATTTTTCTGGAAATTGATGATGAAGCAAAACGATTGTTGAAAAAAAGCGTAGATCACTTAACTGAAACGGAATTGTATCGCTTAAATAAACATTTATTAAAATCGGCACTTGGTGACGCAGTTGAGGATGTTGAGAAATGGGGGAGTGCAGATGGTACGGATGTTTTAAAAGAAATGAATGAAGCTGGTATTAATCATGCATGGGTTGGAATGCCGAACTGGGAGCAAGGATTCATTCAACCAGAATTTGTGAAGCAAGCTGAGAAAATGGGATATTTAGTTGGTCCATATGATTCTTATCATTCGATACATGAAAAAGGGGATAAAAATTGGAATACCGCTTCTTTTAAAGACCCTTCTCTTTTTGAAGATGCAACGATTGCGAAAAAGAATGGAGAGAAAATACAAGGATTTCTAGGGAGAGGTCGTAAATTAAATCCGACATTGTCCTTGCCTAGTGTGAAAGAACGGGTCAGTGGCATATTAAACAGTGGTACTCCATATAATTCATGGTTTATTGATTGTGATGCGACAGGGGAGATTTATGATGATTATTCTCCAAAACATATTACAACGCAAGAACAAGACTTAAAAGCACGTATAGAACGGATGGATTACATCGCGAAAGAAAAAGGTATGGTTGTTGGTTCTGAAGGTGGAAATGATTTTGCAAGTCAAGTGATCGCTTTTGCACATGGTATTGAAACACCTGTTATTAAATGGGCCGATGAAGATATGAGAAAAAATAAGACAAGTCCATATTATGTTGGAGGTTACTGGTCACCAAATCAAAACGTTCCAGAAAAGTACGCAAAACAAGTGCCAGTGAAAGAAGAGTATAAGCAAGTATACTTAAATCCCGTGTATTCAATACCTTTATATAAATTAGTGTACAATGACTCTGTCATTACAACTCATCATTGGGAATGGGGTAGCTTGAAGGTGAAAGGTGAAGTCGGAAATCGTATGTTATATGAACTATTATATAACGTTCCGCCTTTATATCACTTAGATGAAGTGGAATGGAAGAAGCATAAAAATGAAATTACGCATCATTTAAAAACATGGGAAACATTCCATAAAAAAGCAGTAAAAGAAGAGATGACGAACTTTGCATATCTTTCAAAAGACAAGCTTGTGCAAACAGCTTCTTATGGAAAGGACATAAAAGTAATTGTAAACTTTTCTAATCAAGATATGAAAACAGAAGGTACAACAGTACAAGCGAAATCGGCTGTTATTTTTGTCGAAGGCGAGCGAATGCTTTATAAACCTGAAGTGAATGAAAAGTAAAATATAAATGTAGAAAATAAAAATGTGAATTTTTGTAAATGTCATTTGACGTATTGTTAAAATAAAACACGAGAGTATAATGTGAAATGAAATACATATTGATTTTACTTCTTTACAATGAAACCTTACAAAAATGTAAGGAGAATGAAATGAAATTCAATATGAAGATTGATAAACATGGAGTATACTAGGAAAAGAGAAAGAGAGGAGAATGAACATGAGCTCTGAATTAGAACAAAATACAAGAAGTAAAAAGAAACGTTCTAAAAGAAAATCTGTGAAATGGTTCATTTTGATTCCGTTTTTACTGCTCATTTTTGGAGGAGTAGGATATGGTTCATTTTTATATAATAAAGCAAAAGCAGTTGTAAGTGATGCGTATGCACAAATAGAAAAATCGGCTAAACGCGATAAAGAGGTTGAACCATTAAAAGATAATATTTCTGTTTTAATTATGGGTGTTGATGGAAGTGATATTCGAAAAGGGCAATATGGAGAAGCTGTTCGTACGGATGCACTACTATTAGCGACAATCAATAAAGATGATAAATCAGTAAAATTAGTAAGTATTCCGCGTGATTCTCGTGTGTATATCCCATCGAAAAAGAAAATGGATAAAATTACGCACGCTCATGTATTTGGAGGAGTTGAAAGTACGCGGGACACAGTTGAGAGATTTTTAAATGTTCCGGTTGACTACTATGTGAAATTTAATTTTGATTCTTTCGTGAAAATTGTAGATTCCCTTGGTGGTATTGATGTGGATGTACCAGTTACATTTACAGAACAAGATAGTAAAGACCAAGCAGGTATGATTCATTTAGAAAAAGGTTATCAACATTTAAATGGAGAGCAGGCTCTAGCGTTGGCAAGAACACGTAAAATTGATAGTGATGCAATGCGTGGTCAAAGACAACAAATTGTTATTGAAGCAATTGCGAAAAAAGCAATGTCTGTTCAATCCATTAGTAAATTAGGTTCTCTTTTAGATGCAGTTGATAGTAATATGAAAACAAACTTAACATTTGATGATATGCTTTCTGTTACAAGAAATATGGCTGGAACTGATTTGCAAATGGAGAAAATTCAAGTAGAAGGCACAGATAAACGTATGGGTGGGATTTATTACTACATTCCAAACGAAAAAAATGTGCAAGATATCTCTAAAAAGTTAAATGAACATCTAGGTATTACGCCAAAAGCAGTTCGAAACTAAGTGAAAAAGGTTGGCGTCTAGCCAACCTTTTTCTATATATTAAATAGATTAAAATACCATTGTAGTTATTTAAAAATGTTTACATATATAGTAAAATAGATATATATATACTATGCATGGAAGAATTATATAAGAATAATAGAAGGGAAGGAATTTCATAGAATGGGAAATGTATTTAATGTAAAAAGCATAATAGTTACAATCGTGGCTATTATTGCGATCGCAGTTGGGTATTTTATGTTTCAATCCATTACATCACCGGCGAGAGCAGTAGCAAATCAAGTGAATTCAATACAACTTGCAAGCGAACAGTCAAAAGTGGAGATGAATAAAATAGCACCAACTCAATTTAATGGGCAAGTGAGAAAAGTGGCTTATCTTACATTTGATGATGGACCAGGAAAATATACAGCTGAACTGTTAGATATATTAAAACAAAATGATGCGAAAGCAACATTCTTCTTAATTGGTGCAAATGTAAAACAGTTTTCAGATTTAGTAAAACGTGAGAAAACAGAAGGCCATTATGTAGGTATGCATAGTATGACACATGATTTTAAAAAATTGTATACAAGTGGCGAGTATGTAAATGAAATGAAAGAAGATCAAGGGTTAATAGCAAATATTATTGGAGAATCTCCCAAATTAACACGTCCTCCATACGGTTCTATGCCTGGTTTAAATGAAGCACTTCGTAATAAAGTTGTAGAAGGTGGCTTTAAAGTTTGGGATTGGACGATTGACTCTCTAGATTGGAAATACAATAAAATGCCTGTTGATGCTGCTTCAGCAAAGATTGTTGAAAATGTACTTGCAGGTGCAACGAATCCTAAAGAAGTTATCTTAATGCATGATATTCATCCGCAATCTGTTGCAGCAGTACCGGCAATTATAAAAGGTTTAAAAGAAAAAGGTTATGAGTTTGAAGCATATCATGAAAGTGATCACTTCCCATTGAATTTTTGGCATGATAAACGTATGTAACATAGGGGGAAAAGAAGTTGGCTTATAGAAAATTAGCACTAGTTGGAGCAATGTCAGTAGGACTATTATCAGGTTGCTTTGGTGAAAAACCAGAAGAAAATTTATTTGTTGCATTTGAAAATGCAGCTAAACAAGAGAAGTCGTTGTTTGAAGATGCGAAAAAATTAGAAGTGTTGGAAAAACAAGGACAAGAATTATATACTCAAATTATAACAGAAGGAAAAGAGCATAATGAGGCGGTTGCACAAAAACTAGATCAAGCAGTCTCAAATGTGGACGAGCGTGAAAAAGTATTAAAAAGTGAAAAAGAGGCATTAGAGAAAGCACAGAAAGAAACAAAATCAGTTCAAAGTAATGTAGAGAAAATTGAAGATAAAAAAATACAAAAACAAGCGAAAAAAGTAGAAGAAGCTTATAAAAATCGTTATGATGCTTTTCAAAAAATGAACGAAAGTTATGTGAAATCAATGGCGATTGAAAAAGAGCTTTATGCGAAATTAAAAGTAAAAGAAACAAAGTTAAAAGAAATTAGCGAGAAAGTGAAAGAAGTAAATACATTAACGGAAGGAATGAAAAAAGAAAAAGAGAAATTTAACGGATATACAAAAGAGTATAACGAAGGAAAACTAGCATTCTATAAAGAAGCAAAAATTAAGGTTAAGGAATAAAAATAAAGTACATAATATTTTCTAATATAAGTAGTATGTAACTTTAGGTAAGCTTGGTTGTAAAAAAGTGCTAGATTGAAAAGATTTAAGTAAATTAAGACTAAAAGGTCGAAAAACATGTATTTCTATGTTTTTCGACTTTTTTACTTGTAGGAATAGAAAAGACTGGAATTGAAGTGCTAAAAGAGTTATAGTTTAATATTTAAAGGAAAAAAATGATGTTTAAGAACAAAAATGTTGAACATCATATAAGTAAGGAGAATGAAAAATGACATATGAATTTTTACTCAAATTAGGTTTGGCACTTTTTCTAGGCTTATTTATAGGAATAGACAGGCAGCTAAAGAATAAACCACTTGGTGTGAAAACAAGTATGGTCATTTCTGTAGCGAGTTGTTTAATTACGATAGTTTCAATTGAATCAGTTAATGTTTACTCTTCACCAGGACATACCAATATGGATCCAATGCGTTTAGCGGCTCAAATTGTGAGTGGAGTTGGTTTCCTTGGAGCGGGTGTAATTTTAAGAAGAAATAATGATGTGATTTCAGGATTAACAACGGCATCAATGGTTTGGGCAGCATCTGCTTTAGGGATTGCAATTGGAGCAGGTTTTTATATACAAGCAACAGTTGCAATGGTTCTCATTATATTAGCTATAAATGTATTGCCACACCTTGTTAAAATAGCTGGCCCTTATTCTTTAAGACAAAAGGATTTAGCAATTAAAATTATCGTAAAAGAGCATCGAGAATTAGATGGTATTTTTAAACAAATTAAAAACTTAAACATGCAAGTGAAGCGCGTGAAAATTAAAGATATTGACAGTGAGTCTCAGCAATTAGAAATGGTTATATTAGCACCTGAAGACTTATATACAACTGAATTATATAGTTCATTAAAAGAAATTGATCACATTGTTTCGGTTGAAGTTGAAAGTAGATAAAGTATGTATTGTAAAAAAACCCAGTTATGCAATTGAAACTGGGGTTTTTTCTTGTTGTATGAAGTAATAGAAAAACAATATGAGGCATAATTTATGCTTTACATATCTATACAAAATCAAATAAACTATTCATTAATAAATAGACTGAATTTTCTTTGTTTATAGGATGGTGAAAAATTTGTTATATACAGAATTTATTTCTGAAACAGAAACGATATTAGAATCTTTAATGGATGATTTGATTGTAACAGATGTAAATGGAACGATTTTAAAAGCGACACAATTTACTGCTGATAGATATGGAATTGAGTATGAAAGTTTAATCGGTGCTTCTATTTATGAATTGGAAAGAACGGGCATTATTACGCCAATTGTAACGCCGTTAATTATACAGAAAAAAGAGAAAATTACAGTTGTTCAGCTTACAAAGACAGGAAATAAATTGCTAGTAACAGGCATACCTTTATTTGATGAGGAAGGAGAAGTGTATCGGGTTGTAAGTTATTCTTATGATGTTTCGGATTTGATAGAAATTCAGAAATATTTAGATCATATGCAAGAGGAACTGGAGCGTGTGAAAGAGGAAGCTCAACTTGCATTACGTGAAAAAATTATATCAGTAGGGTTAATTGCTGATGACCCTGCAATGTATAAAACAATGGAGACGGTACATCAAGTTTCAGAAGTGGATGTAAATACAGTTCTGCTTGGGGAATCAGGAGTAGGGAAAACAGCTATTGCTCGTTATATTCATGATAAGAGCCCGAGAAAATATGGGCCCTTTATTGAAGTGAATTGTGCTGCTATACCTGAGTCTTTATTTGAGGCTGAATTCTTTGGGTATGAAGCAGGCTCTTTTACAGGAGCGAAAAAAAACGGGAAACTTGGATTTGCAGAACTAGCTCACGGGGGAACGTTGTTTCTTGATGAAGTAGGGGAGCTTTCACTTGACCAACAAGTAAAACTTCTTAAGTTAATTGAAGAAAGGCAATTTTATCGAGTGGGTGGAACAAAGCTTAAAAAGGCGGATTTTCGTCTTATTGTCGCGACAAATCGTGATTTAGAAGAGTTGGTAGCGACTAAAAAATTTAGACAAGATTTATACTTTCGTTTAGTTGTTGTACCAATTTTGATCCCTCCACTACGTGAGCGACCTAAAGATATTATGAATTTGATATATTTATTTTTGAATAAATTCTGTACTCAATATAAAAGGGAGAGGGAATTAGATCAAGCTGTTATACAAATTTTATTACAACAAAACTGGAAAGGTAATGTAAGAGAATTAATGAATATAATAGAACGGCTCGTGATTACATCATATTCAAAGTTAATTACCATTGAAAATATACCAGATTACTATAAAGCTACTCCTAGTGATGAATTCGTTGTAAATTCGCCTCAAACCCTTACAGAAATACTAGAAAAGGTAGAGAAACAAGTGTTATTGGATGCTAAGAAACAATATAAGACGACTGTGAAAATAGCAGAGAATTTAGCGATAAGTCAGCCTTCTGTAGTAAGAAAGTTGAAGAAGTATAAGATAAATTGAAGTTATGAATGGCGAGAAGATGGGGGAAGTATTTTTCTCCATCTTTTTCTTGATTTTAAAATTGGCATACTATTTGCATATATAAACAGTACAAAGGAGGAGAAAATTTACCTTCTATATAGGAGTACTTATTTTCAATGATTTAAAATTCGATAAAAGAAAAAGGGAAATAAGTAGGGGATAAATTGATAAGGTCAACCTTATTAGTATGAGGTGAAGAATATCCCGTTAATGGAAGAATCGTTTTATTTAAAGTAACAGAAAAATAATTTGTAGGAGTGAGAAGATGTATAAGCCTAAAGATTCTGCTATGTCGCCTCGTTTTTGTGGAGTGAAAACATTTATGAGACTAGAACAAAAAAATACGACTGAAAATGTAGATTTTGCAGTGTTAGGAATTCCTTTTGATACTGCACAGTCGTATCGTGTGGGAGCGCGTTTAGGACCGAATCATATCAGGAATTTTTCGAGTTTACTACGTCCATATAATCCAGATCAAGCGATTGATATTTTTGATTATTGTTCAGGTGTAGACTATGGAGATTTAGATATTGTACCTAGCAATATTCATCGCACATATGACAACATCGTAGAAGGTTTAACACCATTATTAGAAAAAAGGATTGTACCTATTATATTAGGTGGAGATCATTCTATTTCATTAGGAAATTTAAGAGCATTCGCAAAGCAATTCGGCCCTATAGCTCTTGTTCATTTTGATTCTCATAGTGATACATGGGATCATTACTACGGAGAAAAATATATGCATGGAACTCCATTTCGGCGGGCGGTTGAAGAAGGCCTTATTAATGTCGAGCATTCTATTCAAATAGGGATACGTGGTCCTTTGTATGGGCCAAATGATATAGAGGATGCAAGAAGTTTAGGTTTTGAAGTGATTCCAATGAGAGAAGTGCGGAAAATTGGATATACAGAAGTGTTACGGAGAATTCATGAACGAGTAAAGGATGCAGTAACCTTCGTTTCATTTGATATTGATTTTATAGATCCTGCATATGCACCTGGAACGGGAACGCCTGAAATTGGTGGGCCTACAACGATTGAAGCAGTGGAACTTGTGCAAGGGTTAGATGGATTACATATTGTTGGATTCGATTTAGTAGAAGTGTTGCCTGCGTATGATAGCGGAGAAATTACGGCAATTGCAGCATCAAGCATTGCATATGAAATGATTACTCTTGTAGCGATGCAAAAACGACGTAATGTAGTAAGACTAAAATAATATGTATTGAAAAGGAGGATGTTATGAATACAGTAGATATATTGCTAATGGTTGGTTATTTTATAATTATTATTGGTATTGGTTTCATAGGGGCAAGGAAAGCCAAAACATCTGAAGATTTTATGGTTGCTGGCCGGAGTTTAGGTTTAGTAATGTATCTTGCTTGTCTAGCGGCAGTAATCCTTGGTGGGGCATCCACAATCGGAACAGCAAGGTTAGGGTATGAATTTGGTATTTCAGGGATATGGCTTGTTGCGATGATTGGTATTGGAATTATTTTATTAGGAATATTTTTAGTTAAAAAAGTAGCGAGATTTAAAATTATTACAATCAGTGAATTACTGGGATTACGTTTTAATTCGCAAACAAGACTGATTACTTCATTGATTACTTTTATATACGTAACGATGATCACTGTCACGCAAGTAATTGGAATGGGAACGATATTGAATGTACTACTGGGATGGGATATTAAACTTTGTATGTTATTAGGTGGTAGTGTAGTTGTTATGTATACACTACTTGGCGGAATGTGGTCTGTAACGATGACCGATATATTTCAGTTTATTGTAATGACAATTGGAGTATTTGCAATCATGTTGCCTCTTAGTTTACAAAAGGCCGGAGGATGGGCTGTTTTGCAAGAAACATTACCGCATGGGTATTTTGAAATCGCTAATATTGGCGGAGATAAGATTTTCTCGTACTTTCTCTTATATTGTTTAGGAGTACTAATTGGGCAAGACATATGGCAGCGAATTTTCACGGCAAAGACTGTGGGAATTGCGAAAAAAGGTACGATTGGTGCTGGGGTATATTGTCTTTTGTATGCGGTTGCAATCAGTGTAATTGGTATGTGTGCGGCTGTAGTTTTCCCGAATTTAAGTGATCCACAAAGTGCGTTTATAACAATGGCAATTACAATTTTGCCAGCAGGCTTATTAGGGATTGTTATTGCAAGTGTTGTTTCAGCTCTAATGTCGACAGCTTCGGCGACATTATTAGCATCTTCAACGTTGATAGTGAATGACATCATAAAAGGGACTTCATCTAAGGAATTGAGTGAGAAGGCAATGATTCGAATGTCGAGAATCGTAACCTTAATTGTTGGAATATTTGTAATAATAAGTGCTATCTGGATTCAGGACGTTATTGTAGCATTAGATGTTGCGTATGCAATTTTATCTGGTTCAGTGTTCTTTCCGATTATTTTAGGGTTGTTTTGGAAACGTGTAACAGATAAAGCTGCCTTTTATTCGATTATTTTAAGTGCAACCGTAACGATAGGGGGGTTAATCGTGCAAGGACTTTCGGCTACAGATCCAATTTTATATGGAATGGCGTGTAGTATCTTATCAATTGTCATCATTTCATATTTAACGTCTCCGGAATTTGAAAAATATGAGGAGTGGAAAGAACAGCATACCAATGTAGATATAGATGCATAAAAAAATGAATCAATGATTTTTATACACGATGGGAAAATGATGCACAATAATAAGGAGGAATTCAAAATGAATACAAACTGGAATCATTTAATTGAAAGAATGCCGCAATTACTAGCACCGAGTATGGCAAAAGATCATCCAAATTTACCGGTTGTGAAAGAAGAAGGATGTTACTATTTTGGACTAGATGGAAAGAAATATCTTGATTTCACATCAGGTATTGCAACGACGAATGTCGGACATCGTCATCCAAAAGTTGTACAAGCAATTAAGGATAGTGCTGATAATCTGACTCATGGTCCATCCGGAGTGATTATGTATGAATCAATTTTACGTCTTGCGGAAGAACTCAGTACGGTATTACCACCTAAGCTAGATTGTTTCTTCTTTGCAAATAGTGGTACAGAAGCGATTGAAGGAGCAATTAAGTTAGCAAAATATGTGACGAAAAGGCCTTATGTTGTTTCTTTTTTAGGATGTTTTCATGGGAGGTCAATGGGATCATTAAGTGTAACAACTTCAAAAAGTAAATATCGTAAGTTTATGCAGCCTAATGGGCTAACGTATCAAATTCCATATGCGAATATAAAAAATTGTCCAGAAGGGGTTGATCCGGAGCAACATTGTGTGGAAAAACTAGAAAAGGACTTTGAAATGTTGTTTAACCATCAAGTTACACCAGAAGAAGTTGCATGTGTAATTGTAGAGCCGGTATTAGGAGAAGGCGGATATGTTGTTCCGCCAACAGGATGGTTAAAGAAAATTCGTGAAATTTGTAATCAGCATGGTATTCTATTAATCTTTGATGAAGTACAAACAGGCTTTGGTCGTACAGGTGAATGGTTTGCGGCACAAACATTTGGAGTAACACCGGATATTATGGCAATTGCAAAAGGAATTGCGTCAGGATTACCTCTGAGTGCAACAGTTGCTTCAAAAGAGTTGATGCAACAGTGGCCTTTAGGAGCGCATGGTACGACTTTTGGAGGAAATCCAATTGCATGTGCAGCGGCATTAGCAACGCTTGAAGTAATGAAAGAAGAACAGTTGATTGAAAATGCTAAAGAAATGGGGGCTTATGCAGTTCAAAAGTTGTATGACTTAAAACAAAAACATTCTATGATTGGAAGTATTCGAGCTGTTGGATTAATGATCGGAATTGAAATTATTAACCCAGAAACAGGGACACCTAATGGTGAGGGATTATTTAAAATATTAGATATTGCATTGAAAAAAGGTGTATTATTTTATTTCTGTGGAAATGCAAGCGAAGTAATTCGAATGATTCCACCGCTTTCTGTAAACAGAGATCAAATTGATGCGGGTTTAACAATTTTAGATGAGGCACTTTCGGAATATGAGGAAGAGCTTAGGGTTTTGGTGAAAAACTAAAGACTATCGGCTGAAAATTAATCTCATATTTAAAAAGGGGGAGATGAAGAATCCCCCTTTTTAAATATGTAAATTATTTTCTTAAGTCGGCTGGAAATACAAGACCAATCTGTTTTCTAGCTTCTTCCATAACCTTCATTGTAATCATAGAAGCAGTATGAGAGTTTACAGTGGACTCTAATTGATTTTGCTGAATCAATCTAATAAATTCTTGTGTTTCATAGGACATTGTATTATTTGATTGCGATTTTGTAATATCTTCAACACGACCGTCTCTATAACGAATTTCAACTTTTGTAGGGGAACTCATTTTATCGATGATTATGCTACCGTTTTCACCTTGAATTTCAGAAGGAACGTATGAATTTGTTATTTTAGAGTACATAATAACCGCATCCATCTCAGCATATTTTAATAGAAGGCTACCTTCTCCATCTACACCAGAATCTAGAAGGTAGGCATTTGCTTGTACATGAGATGGTGCTCCAAATAATACAACCATTGGATAAATGCAATACACTCCAATATCCATCAATGCGCCGTTTGAAAAAGCAGGATTAAAAGCATTTAGAATCTTTCCTTCCTTATAAGCATCATAACGAGAAGAATATTGGCAGAAACTTGCAAAATAACGTCTAACTTTTCCGATCTTATGTATGTTATCTTGAATGGTTTGGAAGTTTGGAATAAGCGTGGATTTTAACGCTTCCATTAAAACGACATTATGCTTTTTAGCAGTTTGAATCATTTTTTCTACTTCTTTTGTATGCGAAGCGATTGGTTTTTCACATAATACATGTTTGCCATGTTTCATAAAGAGAATAGCCTGCTCTGCATGAAATAAGTTTGGACTTGCGATATAAACGGCATCAATTACATCGCTTTTTGCCATGCATTCTAAGTCTGTAAAAGTAGTATCCACATTATATTTACTTGCAAATTCCTTCGCTCTGTCTTTTGTTCTTGAGTATACAGCTGTAAGAGAAAAATCTGGTAATGTACGTGAATCTTCAATGAATTTAGTGGTAATTGTATTGGTTCCAATAATCCCAAATCGTATCATCTTAATTTCTCCTTTTTTCAAATGATTTTGATATGAATTGCCGTAGGAAATTAATTATATAGGGAAGAAAGAAAAATACGAAATGATTTGCTTACCTGATATAGCTGCTATATTTTCCTTTGCTATAATAGAGGAACAAGAGGGGGAGAAAAGATGGACATAAAAATTAGAAGAGCAACAGCAAACGATATAAAAGGAATCACGAAAGTGCATGTTGATAGCTGGAAAACAACCTATAAAGGAATACTATCTGATGAAATGATAGAGGCTACAACGTATGAGAGTCGGGAAAAACAATGGAAAAACATTTTTAAACAAGCGGTAGGAAATCAATATAGGTATGTGGCAGAAACGTTAGATGGAGAAATTATAGGATTTATTGACGGTGGGCTCGAAAGAACAGGAAAATATGACTGTGATGGAGAATTATACGCAATTTATCTTTTGGAAGAATACCAAGGATATAAAGTCGGAAAGCAATTATTTCAAACGCTTGTGTCAGAATTTATGAAAAATGATATGTGTTCTGTATTAGTCTGGGTTATATCCAATAATCCTTCAATAGGTTTTTATGAAAAGTTTTCTCCAGAGCGGGTCCATACAAAGTTTTTAGAAAGATTGAATATTCAAGAGACAGCTTACTGTTGGAGAGATATAGATAATCTTTATAAATTATTAATACATGATTGAAAGAAGTTAAATAATATAATTATGTAAACAATAAATAGATTTTAAAAGGAGATATACAACTTATTATGTATATCTCCTTTTTATTACGCTATTTACTAGGAGTATGCCCCATGCATATCAAGTTAAAAAATTGATGGATCTCTCTATTTAATTTTATGTAAACATAGGATTTTGATTAACTTTCTGTTGAATAAGAAAGAATTGAATGAAAAGTGAAGGGAGAGTGTTTTATTGCGAACGAAAGATGAGATTTTAGCCCGATATGCTTCTATTGACAATATATTGCAGTCATTATTAAATCTTAACGATCAAATTTGGTTTATTCCTATTCAATTAGATAAATGGTCGACGTCAGAAATTGTGGCGCATATTTTGTTTTGGGATCGCTTCATCCTTGAACGACTTTCATTACTACAATCACAAAAATGCTTAACAAAGGCAAACATCAATGTAGATGAATTCAATAGAAAATCCGCAAATTATGCTAAATCAGGAGTTGCAAAAGATGAACTCATCCAGCAATTCCAAGAAGCTCGTTTTAGCCTTATTCACTTTCTAGAAGCATTTTCGGAAGAGGATTTCAGCAAAATATATATGATTCAAGATAAAAATCAGTCTTTACAAGATTACATGAATGCAATGGTAGATCATGACAATTTCCATTTTAATCAAATCACTACATTTTTGATTGAAAAGGGACATTACTGATATAATACCTAATTGGCCTCATCATACATGCCTATTTTTAAGGATAAATAGTGTTTTAAGAGTTTTTTAGTTTATTTGAACGAGAGTTCATTGTGTTTCCGTTCTTAAGTTGATAGGCATGTATAGTGTTTTATAAGGTGAACTTCGCCAATTGTTCACCCCAAGATGATAATTCAGTTTCAACAAATCCAGCTTTCCTATAAGCAATTTTTGCTGAAAGATTTTTAGGATTATATCCAATCATGATTAGAGGAATATTTTTATTATTAATACTTCTTATTTTTTTTATAATGAGAAATATAGCCTGTATACCTATACCTTGTCCTTGGTATTCTTTATCAATCATTAGTCTATAAATCCAATAATTATTATCATCAGAGTCTATTCCAAACATTGTAAATCCTATTAATTTATTATCAAGATATATACCATTTGCATAGAAATTATCTAAAAATTGAACCTCTGCAATAGAATAAAGATTGGAGGCGATAAATATACGTTGTTCTTCTTTTACTGATAATTTTATAGCCTCCTCCCAGTTACTTTTGTCAATGGGTTTTAAAGATAGTTTGTTCAATATGGATACTCCTTTCGAATATAGAAGGGAACCACGCAGTTTTTGGGCTATTAAAACGTTATCCCCTCATATTTACACCCTAAAAATACTATTTCCTTTTGCATAGACAACACCTCCTTAGCGTTAGGATTTAAACTTCTAAATAATATATTTGACATTTTTAAATACTTTCTAATTCTATCAAAATTTAATTGATTCTGGTGCAAATATAGTCTGTTAGAGTCTTGCTAACAAAACGCGAATTTTGTACGCTAAGCGATTGTTCTACATAGGGGTACGAATCGTTTCCGTACCCAATCGTTTTCAAGTTAATGTGAATTTGTATCCATGCTATAGAAAAAGCGCTATTCTTTTTGTAGAAATATACAGAAAGGATGGCGCTTTTTACATAACTTAAGATTTTTCCTGTACCATCTCTATAGCCTACTGAGAGATTAGATTATAATTGAGTTGAAAATTATAGAAGAAATATGACCGAAAAGATGAAAATTTAATTATGATAAAAAAATTCTGAAAGATATACTTGAATTGATAATGATAATCAATTAAAATCTTATTTGATAATGATAATCATTTTTTCTGTTAGTTATTATTAAAAATAAAAATTTCCGATAGCTTTATTGTAAAGAGGAGGACAAGTATGCAGCATGCGAAACAAATCGCGGAACATGCAACAATGCAAAGTTTTTTAAATTGTTATTTACGTGAAACAGGAAGCGGGGAATGGATTACAGAAGATGAGAATATGAGTACCACCTTTAGTGATACAAAGGACACAGGTGCTGTTTCAACATATTTATGCTGTCGGTTATCGGCGCAAAACATTACTTTGTATGCAGAAGTTATATATAAATCACCAACAGATCGTCATCTGTTTGGAAAACATTTCTATTATCAAATTGGAACAGATTTTCATGTTGTGAAAGCTGATTATGTAACGGTTATTACATTACTAATAAAAGAGATGTCCATGAACTATGGAGAGGGGACAAACCCGGACGAACTTCTACTTCGAGTTATTCAAAGTTGTCAAAATATGAAGGAGTTTATTGGGGAGAGAGAGCAAGATGTTGCAAAGTTATATGGATTCCATACGACTTTTATAGAAGCAGAGCAATCTTTACTTTTTGGTCATTTAAACCATCCTACCCCAAAGAGTAGACAAGGAATATTAAATTGGAAAAGTTCAATGTATTCGCCTGAATTACAGGGTGAGTGTCAACTTCATTATTTTCGAGCGCATAAAGATTTAGTAAAGGAAAAATCCATTCTTATGGAACAGGCAACAGAAATTATAAAAGGGGAGTTGAGGAAAGATCCGTCTATCAGTACGGAATTTATTGAACGTTATTGTGAAGAAGATGACTATTCTTTAATTCCAATTCATCCACTTCAAGCAGAATGGTTATTATATCAACCTCATGTGAAGAATTGGATAGATAATGGTGTTCTTGAGTATTTCGGACCAGTTGGAAAACCATATATGGCAACATCTTCACTTAGAACAATGTATCATCCAGAATCAAACTATATGTTTAAATTTTCTTTTCCTGTGAAAGTTACAAATTCAATGCGTGTAAATAAATTGAAAGAGCTTGAAAGTGGAATAGAAGGAAAAGAAATATTAAATACAAAAATTGGAGAAGTACGAGATAAATTCCCAGGATTTGATTTTATATGTGATCCAGCTTATATTACGCTAGGACTTGAAGGACAAGAATCAGGATTTGAAGTAATTATTCGTGAAAATGCTTTCTATGGTGAGAATGCAAACAATGCAACCCTCATTGCAGGACTTACCCAAGATGCGCTTCCAGGTGAAAAAACGAGATTAGCAAATATTATTCATCATCTTGCAGAAGAAGAAGGAAGAAGTTGTGAAGAGGTAAGTTTAGATTGGTTCAGGCGCTATATGAATATTTCCTTAAAACCAATGGTATGGATGTACTTAAAATATGGAGTTGCATTAGAGGCACATCAACAAAATAGTGTTATTCATCTGAAAGATGGTTATCCAACAAAATTTTATTTCCGTGATAATCAAGGATTTTATTTCTGTAATTCAATGAAACATATTTTGGATGCCGAATTGCCTGGTATTGGTGAAAAGAGTGGGAATTTATATGATGACAGTATTGCAGATGAACGTTTCCGTTATTACTTAATTTTTAATCATATGTTTGGATTAATAAATGGATTTGGTACATCGAGGTTAATAGATGAGGAAATTCTCCTTTCCGAATTACGGAGTGTACTAGAATCGTTCCTTCCATATAATCGTGAACCATCTACATTTTTAGAAGAATTATTGAAAGATAAAGAATTACCGTGTAAAGCAAATTTATTAACAAGATTTTTTGATGTTGATGAATTAACAAGCCCTCTTGAGCAAGCTATTTATGTCAAGGTTGACAATCCTCTCTTTCAAGAAGTGGAGGCAGAGTGCAATAAAAGAGAAAGCGTTGTTCGTTCATAAATATTTTTAAAATTTCACGTAATACAAAAAATGGTATTTTTAATATTTTCTATCATGGAGGCAGCTATGAAGGAAGAGGTTTATCATACGAGAGTAATGAAAGCGGTTCAATCGGATCGTTATATTGCTGTTAGACGAAGAGTTTTTCGTCAATTAATAGAGTCCTTAATTTATGAGGAAATCATTTCTCCAATTCGCATACAAGAGGGAGAAGATATATTTTTTATCATTTCAGGGTTTGATGAAAGTGGAAACAGCGTCACATACAGATGTTGTGGTCAAGAGCGAATGACATTTGGCCGTATTCGGTTAACCGAAAAACCACTTGTAAGAATACAAAATGATAGAGAAGAAGAAGTAACATCAATTGCACAATTTTCAAATGAAGTTTTTAAAATGATTCAGGTAGATGAAGCGAAATTACATTCCTTTATTCAAGAGTTAGAACAAACAATCTTTAAAGATACAATGGCTCAATATGAAAGAAACGAAACAAAAGAGAAGCTTATAGAGAAAACATACGATGAGCTGGAAAATCGCTTAATGGATGGACATCCGTATCATCCAAGTTATAAGGCACGAATTGGCTTTCATTATCGTGATAATTACCAATATGGTTTCGAATTTAAACAGTCGATGAAACTCATTTGGATTGCCATTCATAATAAATATACTCATATAGGAGCTCTGTCCAAGGAAGATTTCAATCACTTTGTGGGAGCAGAAATAGGAGAGAAGAAACGAATTGAATTTTATTCTACTGTTCGAAATATAGGATGCAATCCAAATGATTATACATTCATGCCCGTTCATCCGTGGCAATGGGAGAATTATATTATCCCGAATTATGCTGAACATATACACAATAGGCACATTATTTTTATAGAACAATCAGAAGATGAATATTTTGCACAGCAATCGATGCGTACTTTACAAAATGCTACCAATTGTATGAGACCTTATGTGAAGCTTTCTATGAACTTGTTAAATACATCAACTGTTCGGACGTTAAAACCACACTCAGTTGTTAGTGCACCTATTATTTCAAATTGGTTGACAGATTTGGTAAGGGATGACTCATATTTAAGGGATAAGGCGCGTGTTGTTTTATTACAAGAATTTGCCGGTGTAACGTACGATCCACCAGGTCAAGCTACTTACGGTTCGTTAGGATGTATTTGGCGTGAAAGTATTCATGTACATTTAGAAGAGACAGAAGAAGCCGTACCGTTTAATGCTTTATATGCAAAAGACCAAGACGGAAAGCCTATTATTGAGCCCTGGCTAAAGAAAAACGGCATTGAAAATTGGCTTCGTATGCTTATTCAAAAAGCGGTGTTACCAGTTGTACATCTATTAGTGGAACATGGCATTGCGTTAGAATCACATGGACAAAATATGATTCTTATTCATAAACAAGGAATGCCGATCCGGATTGCGCTAAAAGATTTTCATGAAGGTCTTGAGTTTTATCGTCCATATTTAAAAATGCCAGAAAAGTGTCCCGATTTTGCAAAAGTACACAGTATGTATGCAAAAGGACAGCTCAATGACTTTTTTGAAATGGACAGTATGCGTAGTTTACACGAAATGATCTTAGATGCGCTCTTCTTATTTAATTTAGGTGAACTAGCGTTACTGCTTGCTGATGAATATCGATTTAATGAAGAGAGATTTTGGATGCTTGTTGTAGAAGAATTAGAGAATCACTTTACAAGTTCTCAGTATCTATATGGACGTTTTGAGGAGTTACAGCTATACACACCTACATTTCGAGCGGAGCAATTAACAAGACGTCGCATATATAAAGATGTGGAATCGCTTGTACATGAAGTGCCCAATCCTTTATATCATGCACTGCAACTTATAAAGAGTAAGACTGTTGTTATGGAGGTAAATCATGCTAATCGTTAACAAACAAGAATATAGCAAGAATGATTTTGAATTAAGACTACAAATGTATGAAAATATGGAACATTTTCAAGAAGTGAATGGAAAGAGATTTGCTCTTTGTATAACAGATCCTTTTGATATTACTACGCTTATCCTTTTCTTAAAACAAAAAAAAGCATCTGTGCTACTTATTCATGGAGAGACGCCAAAAGCTACAGCTATTGAAATGGCAAAACGTGCCGAATGTTTTGGGCTCTTATATGGAGATTTTAAGCAATTCATAACATTAAATAGTGAGCACGAAATAAAAAAAGAACCATCCTTACTGCAATATAGTTCAGGAACAACTGGTGAACCGAAACTCATTGAAAGGCCATGGGAAGAAATTGAAAGAGAAATTGACGCTTATAATCAAGCTTTACAGTGTGAAGTTGATGAAGTACCAATTGTATTGGCTCCTGTTTCCCATTCATATGGATTAATTTGCGGGACGTTATCTGCAATCATGCGAGGCAGTAAGCCAATTGTTATTACAAATAAAAACCCGAAATTTGCATTAAATATCATTCGTAATACACCAAAACATATCGTATATGCGGTACCACTTATGCTACATATTATGGGAAGTTTTCCACAAGGAGCATTTCAGTTTCATAAAGTGATGACGTCAGGTTCACCGTTACCAGAATCATTATTTTATAAACTTAAGGGGATGACAAAGTATATGATGCAGCAGTACGGATGCTCAGAAGCAGGTTGCATTAGTATTTGTCACAATATGAACACACATTTAGATTTAGGAGAACCACTTCCTCACGCGTCTATTCGTATTAGTGGTGATCAAAACGAGCCTGAAGAAATAGTAGTAACAATAGGAGAAAAAGTGATTTATACAAAAGATTTAGGATATAAATCAGAACGTGGGCTACATTTTGTGGGGCGTATGGATGATGTAATTAACGTGTCAGGTTTGAAGGTATTCCCGATAGAAGTAGAGGAGACAATGCTCCGTTTAGATGGTATTCAGGAGGCAATTGTGTATCGCGGAAAACACCCTGTAATGGGTGAGATTGTAAAAGCGAAAGTGATTTCTAGTATTGAGCCTGTTCAAATACGAGAATGGTGTATACAGCATTTACCGTCCTATAAAGTCCCTCATGAAATTGAAAATGTTACGGAAATTCCTAAAAATGCAACTGGGAAGGTAAGCCGTAAACTATTAGAAATGGAGGAAATGACAACGTGAATCGTAAAATGTTAAAGGCAGCGTTATTAAAAATTATGATCGAAAAAATGGAATTAAAACATGTTACTTATTTGGAAGATACAATGCGTTTAAATCAAGATTTATATATTGACTCTGTCATGATGCTTCAGCTTATTGTTTATATCGAAATGGATTTACAATTATGTGTTCCTGAAGATGAAGTGGATCCGAAAGCTTTTTCTACTATAGGTTCTTTACTGGACTTTATGGAAGAACTACAACCGTTACAGGTGGATGCGAATAACTAATATTTTAGAAAACGGGTGAGAAAATGACTTCAATTAAAGTGCACTGTTTAGTGAGTTGTTTTTGTGAAATTATTAAAAGACGTAGTGATATAGATTTTCGACCTTTTTACTTTGGTTTATGGGATGGGGATTTTGATATAACAGAGGAAGGGATCATTTCTTATCATTCTGAAAATATTAGCCATGACAGTTACTTACATTGGTATGAAAAACTATACGGAATAAAAGTAAATGAATGGTACGATCATTCAAAAGAGAAACAAACGAATGTAGAGACCTTTTTAGAGTTAGTAGAAACAAAGCCAGAAAATCGATATGTCATTGTAATGGTAGATATGTCATTATTGCCAGAGAGGGAAAATAAATTCCATCAAAAACCATTCCCACACTATTTAATGATATCAAAAACAAATCAAGAAGATGAATGGTTTATGCTGGATCCGGATTTTCGCTGGGAAGGGAATATGGCAAAGGATAAAGTGATTCCTTCCATTGAAAACAATCCGTTCGGTGGAGGATATTTCATTGATGTACAGGCTGTTCGAGAGCCTTCTCAGGAAGCAGTAGAAAGTTATTTTGTTGAGACATTCAAAAGGGATTACAATGAATTAACGATGAAATTAAAAAATTTGGTCATAAGAATGGTAAATGGTGAAGGTGAAGCGGAATTTTCTAAACTAATAGCAGCAGTGAAACAAATACCTGTATTGACCATTCGTAAATATAGTTATGAACATGCATTTGCATATTTTCGTGAAACATTACAATACTCTGAAACAGAATTTGATTATTGGTGTGACCGAGTAGAAGATATCGTACAAGGATTTACAAATGTACAGTATAAAGTAATAAAAATGGCAATGACAAAAAATAAAGAGATGTTATCATCAATAGTTGAAAAATTAAATGAGATGAATGAGATTGAATTTGCGATTAAGCAGGAGTTAGAGAGACAGTTTGTAGCATGGAAAAAGATAAGAATAAATCAGTCTGTCACTTTATAAAGTGAAATTTTAATCAATAGGCTTTTACGGACAGTTCATCTCCTACCAAACTTCTTTGCTTTTCGCTGAATTTTGAGGTGGGAGTGTTACTGTCCACAACTAGCGGGATAAACAACCATCATTGAATTTGAGATAAAGGGGTTTGAATGTATGAAATATTCGTTATGTACTATTTCGTTTCGCCATCAGCTAATTTCATTTACTGATATTGTTCAATTTGCCTATGAGAACGGATTTGAAGGGATTGAACTATGGGGAATTCATGCACAAAATTTATATGGGCAAGAGCGTAAAGTGACAGAAGAACAACTAGATTTTTTGGAAAATAAAAATTTGAAAATCACAATGATAAGTGATTATTTAGATATTTCATTGTCAGCAGATTTTGGGAGAACAATGGAAAAATCAGAGCGATTAGCAGCGCTAGCGAATTGGTGTAATACAAATAAGATTCGTACATTTGCTGGACAAAAACGAAGCAACAGTTTTACAAAAGAAGAACGTCAGGAATATGTGAAACGAATTCGCATGATTTGTGATTTATTTGCACAGCACAATATGTACGTGCTATTGGAAACACATCCGAATACATTAACAGATTGTTTGGATTCAACTCTACAATTACTAGAAGAAGTGAATCACCCATATTTAAAAATTAATCTCGACTTTCTCCATATGTGGGAATCTGGTACGGATCCAGTAGAAAGTTATCGTCAGTTAAAACCGTGGGTACAGCACTACCATATGAAAAATATATCTTCGGCTGTTCATTTAGATGTCTTTGAGCCGAATAATGTATACGCTTCAGCTGGTAGTCGAAAAGGAATGGTTCCGTTATTTGAAGGGGTTGTAAACTACGAAGAAATCATAAGAGAAATTCAAGGTACGGAACATTTTGCTTCACTAGAATGGTTTGGATATGATGCAAAAGAGGTATTACGAGAAGAGATTATTCAGTTGAGAAGAAAGCAACTGACAGTATTGACTCCATAAAGTGAAACATTTTCTATCGTTAGTATTATGAAATTCAAAATGTAAGTGTATTTAAAAATAGCCTTGAAAAACAAACCCATAATTTACCATGTATTTTTTTTTGAAATCTATACATTTTAATATGTAAAGGAGGTGAACGGAAATGGCTAGAAATCGTAATTCTAATCAGTTAGTATCACAAGGAGCACAAGCAGCTCTTGATCAAATGAAGTATGAAATTGCTCAAGAATTTGGTGTGCAACTTGGTGCTGACACTTCTTCTCGTGCAAATGGTTCTGTAGGCGGTGAAATCACAAAACGTCTTGTAGCTATGGCAGAACAACAGCTTGGTGGCGGGTATACTCGTTAATGTAAGCTGTATGAAAGAAGGGAAGACTTCTTCCTTTCTTTTTTATTGTTTTCTTAAAGTGAAAATGAATTTTTCCATTTTATAGCATGGATATACTGTTGTAAGGATTGAAAGAATAGAAGTAATGCTATGTTATACTCCAATTTCTTTTGTTATATAAGTTAAAAAGCAGATGAAATATAGTAGCCCTGATGAAATTTACAATTGAATTTTATCAGGGCTACTACATAGAAAGAAGTAAATGATGAAAGGTTTCGAAATCAAGATGTTAAAAAAAGAAAACTGTTGTTTAATTGCACTTGCATCTGTTCCACTTGTTATGACATTAGGAAATTCAATGCTCATTCCAATCCTTCCAACAATCGAAAAGAAACTACATATTTCTTCTTTTCAAGCATCTATGATCATTACGATATATTCTATTTTAGCGATTTTATTAATTCCTATTGCTGGTTATTTATCAGATCGATGGGGACGTAAAATGGTCATGATCCCAAGTTTATTAATTGCAGCTATTGGAGGCGGCATAACAGGTTGGGTATCATGGAAAGTAGAAAATCCTTATGTATGGATTCTTATTGGAAGAGCAATTCAAGGAATAGGTGCTGCTGGAGCAATGCCAGTCGTCATTCCATGTGTCGGCGATTTATATAAAGATGAAAAGCAAGTAAGTACTGGCTTAGGAATTATTGAAACGTCAAACACATTTGGAAAAGTTCTTAGTCCAATATTGGGATCTGCACTTGCAGCAGTCGTATGGTTTTTGCCGTTTTGGGCTATCCCAGCTTTATGCGCTGTTGCTATTGTCTTATTATTACTGTTAGTAAAAGCAAAGAAACAAGAAAAACAAGCGCCGCCTTTCAAAGAATTCATCCAATCAATTGGTTTGACTTTCCGAGAAAAGGGGAGATGGTTAATCGCAATTTTTATATTAGGTGCTATTATAATGCTTATTTTATTTGGGATTCTTTTTTATTTGTCCACCATATTAGAATCTAAATACAACATTCATGGAATATGGAAAGGATGTATACTTGCAATCCCCTTACTTGTACTATCAATAGGTTCGTATAGGGCAGGAAAGAAAATAGGGGATAACCAAGTTGTGATGAAAAAGTGTATATACATTGGTTTTACACTAGCTGCTATATCGGTCATTTTGCCATTATTTTTGAAAGGTATTTACTTATTACTTTTTTGTTTAGTAATTATGGGAGTAGGAATCGGTATAGCGTTACCGTGTTTAGATGCACTTATTACACAAGGGATTGAAAAGGAACAGAGAGGGACGGTTACTTCTTTTTATAGTTCGATGCGTTTTATCGGTGTGGCGGCAGGCCCCCCACTTTATTCTTACTTTATGAAGGGGACAGATCATGAAGTGTTTTACTTAACCTGTATATTTGCAATTGCTGGGGCAATGATTACAATTATATGGATTAAACCTAAAAAGAAGAATGAACCTTTAAATTCAATTCCGGAACCTACATCTTAACTTGAAATTTAATAAGAGATAGTAAAAAAAATCCATCTGTAAATCATTACAAATGGATTTTTTTGCTATCTCATTTTTTGCTGGATGTCATAGGGATAAATTTCTAATCTTTGCTATATTCCATATAAGTAACGGCTCCTTTTCAATTATTGTTTAACAATTACCTATAAATATACTGAAACGGTATCCTTTTTTCTAAAAAATAACTTGTTTCAACATATAAAGAGCAACTCCCCAAATAATAACCCCTGAAATTTTATTTAGAATTGTAATTGTCTTTCTTGAGGAATCAACTTTTCCAAGTATTCTTCCTACAAAGGCTAAGCCAATAAACCAAATCCAAGAAATTGTAATTGTTGTGAAAGTAAAAGCCCATTTTTCGCTGCCTACATATTGAATAGAGTTTGTGCCAATGACGCCAATTGTATCTAGAATTGCATGTGGGTTCAATAAGGAAACGGAGGCAGCAAAGATAATTTGTTTTTTGATAGCCATTGCTTTTGCTTCAATCGTCTCTTTTGTGGCATCACTTTTCCAAATCATCCATCCCATATAAAGGAGAAAGAAAAATCCAATTACATAAAGTGTTGTTGTTAGCCATGAAAAGGTCAACAGCATCAGTGATACACCTTGTACTGCAATCAAAATTAAAATTGTATCGCAGATCGATGCAGTTAGAACAACTGGTATAGCTCGCAAAATATTTGGCTGACTAGCACCTTGATTAAAGACAAAGACATTTTGCACACCTAATGGAATAATGAGTCCAAATGCAAGAATCATTCCGTGAAGGATTGCTTCAGTCATTTCATTCCCTCCCATATAAATAGCTGAAATATGATAGTGTATATTGTATAAAAGAAAATCAAAATTGTATCCATCCATATGGTTGGATAACAAACCAACCAAAACTAAGTGTGGTGATAATATGGAGCGATTTGACTGGAAGCCAAATGGATCCTCTCCGGTTCCCTTATATAAACAAATTGAGGAGTATATAAAAGGGAAAATTATAAATGGAGAATGGACGATTGGTACAAAATTACCGTCGCAGCGAGCTTTCTCTCAAGCATTTGAAGTGAATCGAAGTACAATTGTAATGGCGCTAGATGAATTAACAGCGCAAGGATTAATTGAGGGAGAGGGTAGAAGGGGAACAATTGTGAGAAACGATATAGGGAGTGTATCGACTTTAGCGCCTCCCCCAAACTGGAATTCCTATGTAGAAACAGGTATTTATTATCCGAATCTCCCGACCATTCAAGAAATTAATCAAGCCGAATTTTACCCCAATATCATCCGACTAGGTACTGGTGAACTTTCACCAGAGCTTTTACCTGAGAAGAAAATGAAGCAAATCATGAAGGAACTTTCTTATAGGGAAATCCCTTTAGGATACGAGGAACCAAGAGGAGACTTCAAATTAAGGGAGCAAATAGCAAAGTATTTGCAAAAATATGATATTCTTGCATCGCCAGCATCTATATTAATTGTTTCGGGAGCAATTCAAGCACTGCAGCTTATTTCGATGGGACTTCTACGCAAAGGCTCGTCCATTTTACTTGAAAAACCATCATATTTATACTCGCTCAATGTTTTTCAGTCTGCAGGAATGCGTTTGTTTGGTATTCCAATGGATGAACATGGGATTCAACCATCACTTATTTCAAAATATAAAAGACAATTCAATGGTTCTATTTTATATACCATCCCGTCTTTTCATAATCCAACAAGTCTTGTCATGAGTGAACAAAGAAGGCAAGAAGTTATAAAGGTATGTAATGAAATTGGATTACCTATCATTGAAGATGCTGTGTATCAAGATTTATGGCTTGATTCGCCTTCGCCTAAACCATTAAAGGCATATGATACAAATGGGGTTGTATTACATATTGGAAGTATGTCAAAAGTGATTAGTCCTGGTTTAAGAATTGGCTGGGTTGTTGGACCAGAACCAGTCATTAAAAGATTGGCGGATATAAAGATGCAAATGGATTACGGCTCGAGTTCGTTATCACAACGAGCTGCTGCAGAATGGTTTGCAAGTGAGTTATATGAGAAACATATACAGCAAATACGAATTGAGTTGAAAAAACGGAGAGACTTTATGCTCGAAATGCTAGAGAAATACTGTAGAGATGTAGCAACTTGGCAAATACCAACAGGTGGATTTTATATTTGGTTACATATTAAACCAAACATTTCGATGCGGGAGTTGTTTGAAAAAGCATTACAAGAAAAAATTCTGCTCAATCCTGGAAATGTGTATGATAGAAATGCAAGTCAATATTTACGTCTTTCCTATTCATATGCCTCAATACATGATATAGAGAAAGGAATTGAAAAGGTTGCAAGATTGATAAAGAATCTTGCAGTATAATAATTATATTTTTTTAAAAGTAAAAAATGATATTATAAATGCGAGTAACTGAAAAAGGGGAAAGAAAAATGAAACAATATGTCATTTGTCAGGTTATTGATGGAATCAAGTATTTAGCTGCCTATGCAGAAACGAGACAAGAAGCGATTGAAAAAGCTGAATTATTAGGGTTAAGAACAGGGGAACGCTACGTTGTTGTTACTGCTGAAGAAGCGGTGGGGTTACAGTATCCTTAAAAAAGCTACCATTTTGGTAGCTTTTTTAAGAGGTTTAAAGTTAGTCATAATATCTTAAATTTTATTTATAATTAAAACTTAGTATTAAAATAGGTGGTTATTAATACTTTCTTAATGACCGAAAAAAATATAAAAAAGGAAAAATAATGCAACTTTTTAGCGCGTTCATTCGTGTTATATATGAAAGGAGGAGGGGAATGGAAATTGAAGAAATATATAAGGTTTATATAAACGATGTGTACCGGTATTTATTTTCCCTTTCTCGTAGTCATCACGTAGCGGAGGATTTGATGCAGGAGACTTTTTATCGGGCGTATCTTTATCTGGAAGATTATGAAAACCAACAGGTAAAATCATGGCTTTTTAAAGTGGCATATCATACGTTTATTGATTTTGTGAGGAAAGAGAAAAAAATAGCTTTTGTAGGAACGGAGGAATTAGAGACAATATAAGCAGGTGAATCTACAGAAGAGTATGTAGTCGCAAAAAATAGTTATGAAAAATTAATTCAGATTATTCATACTTTACCTGTGATAGAGGCACAAGCTATTTTATTGTGTGACGTACATCAATTAACGTACGAAGAGGGTGCTTCTGTATTAGATTTAAAGTTAAACACGTATAAAAGTCACATCTTTCGCGGGAGAAAGAGATTAAAACAATTGTTAAAGGAGGAAAAGAGTCAAAATGACAAATGATAAGCCTCATTCTGAACAAGAAGATTATAAAGACTTGCTACAAGAAGCTCTTCAGCAAAAACCGGCTTCTCTTCCTGAGGGAAAACAGGAGCAAGTGTTGAAAAGAGGAAAAAAACGAGCCCGTCTTACCAATGTTTTGATTGTATTTACTTTTTTATTACTTATTCAACCTATTTTATATGTAGCTACACTCGCATACTATGTATTGGCACCGACAAACGCAATGGAGATACGGAATGTAGTAAAACAAACGCTAAGTGTAACGGAACCAAATGTATTTATGAAGGAAAGAGACATGGAGCAAACATTGTTACCGCTTAGTTTACAACTGCATTTTGATTTGTATAAAAGGATAGGGAAGAAAGATATTCGGATTGGGGAAGAGAAAACAAATTATTTATTAAGTAACGTAACGAAGGTAAGCCGTGAATATACAATAGATGAAAAAATTCCTGAAATCCTATATATAGATAATGAAGTATTGTCTCATCCAAATAATTATAATATGTCTTATAATAGCAGTGAAGAAGCGCAGATATTAAAAGGTCTTCCACAAGAATCTGTTGTAGAAGCATTTGTATCTTTTAGAGAATTATTAAGTATACAAGAGGTAAAGCGCATGTTTCCTAATATTGATATTGTTTGGTATGCCGTGAATACAGGGCTAGAGGAGAAGCAAAAAAATGATGATGGTGTGTATGTTGCCCCGATTGGTTTTCCAGCAGATATGATTTCAAGTCCAAATGGCCCATTTTTAAGTGACTCACCTCATGAGGAACAATTTATTGGTGTGTTAAAGTCATTACGGAAGCATGAAAATTTAGCGGTGAAGCTATCTAGAGCGAAAACATTAGAGCTATCAAAGCGTATTTCTTTCCTTGAAAAAAACGGAATCAAAACATACGGGGCAGTTGTTACTGGGCCTAAAGCAGAAGTTGAAAAATTGATGACTCATGAAAAGGTTAGAAAATTGAAAGTAGGTGAAGCGAGATTATGGAATTGGCATTCTTAAAGCAAAGAAAGAGTCATATTTATAAACAAGAAACGTGGATGGGGATTATTTCATTAATTATTGCCTTTCTAGCGTTATTGTATTTGAACATTACATTGCTTATTCAAGAAACATTTTTAGGTGAAGGTTTTCTACAAATAGTTGGAGCTGGATTGTTGTGTTCAGTCATAGGTATGATTACAAAAAGTAAAAGTCGAAAATATGCATTGTGGGCATGTAGTTTATTTATCTTTATGCTACTGTTTGCTGTATTTGGATTTATGTTAGGTTGGATGATAAGCTTTACGCCGTAAACATGTGGAAAAGAGCGAATGTAGATTCGCTCTTTTTTAATGTACAAAAAGTAAAATAGATAAGAATAGAACTCATCAAATTTGAAAGGAGAGCACTATGCATCTAGGCTGTGGTTTTGTTGATATGTTTTTCGTTCTCGATTTCCACTCCTATATTGATTAATATATCTTTTGAAATTCCAAGACTTTAAAAATTTCTCGGCAGCGTTAAAACCAGACTGATAGAGCCATTCTTTCTCAGCGGTAGTTAATTGAAATTTTGTGCTCGTAATGGTTCCGGTTGGAATTGTAATGGTGCGCGCTTTTGTTTCTTTGTCTAGATGACGTAAATCGTGTGCCTGCATCATAGTTTTAAATAAACCTTTGAACATAGAAATAGGTTCTTCATAAGGGACAGGTTCAGCTTGAATTTTATCTTTTACAAAATGAAATCCAAAAGTAGGCCAGCTTGGGATGGAAGTGCAATCAAAGATCCATATTGGATAATTGCTCAAAATACCTCCATCAACCATATAGCAAGGTTGTTTCCATTTAGGTGTTTTCCATTTTATTGGTTCAAAATAAAACGGAATGGTACTGCTCATTTTGACTGCTTTTGCAATAGAAAAATCGTGATTTGTAAATCCATAGTTTGGTAAATCATCGGGGAAAATAACCATTTTTCCATTGCTAATATCTGAAGCGATGATTTTTAAATTTTGTGGATTAGACAAGTCACTAAAATGATGGATTCCTTTTTTGTGTAGGAGGTCTTCTAACCATTTTTCTAAAAAGTCATTTGAATAAATCCCTAATTTCGTCCATGCGCTTAAAGCTTTTCCTACAAAAGGGATTTTATCAAGTAAAGTTTTTTTTGTGAATTGATGGTAATCCATGTTACTTATAATGTCCTTTAGTTCTGTACATGAGTAACCGGCTGCTAGAAGAGCTGCAATGATAGCACCGGCTGATGTCCCGGCTACACGCTCCCATTCATAGCCTTGTTTTTCTAGGGCACAAATCGCCCCAACATGTGCAATTCCACGAACACCGCCGCCTTCAAAAACTCCATCAATTTTCATAAGAATATTCCTTTCAAAGATTGGATTTGTTATGTAGTAAAAAAGCACGTCATTCACGTGCTTTTTTACAATAGTTGTTCAAGTGTACTTAGCAACCGATGAAGCCGCCCCAGCAGCTAGCTCCAATGATGATTAGAAGGATAAATAAAACGATTAATAAAGCGAAGCCACCGTAACCGCAACCTCCACCGCCATATCCAAAACCACCACAACCGTATCCGTAACCCATGTGGAATGCCTCCTTATCATAAAAGTTGGAATGAAGCAGAATGAATAATGTGAGGATCTACTAGAAGAGATGATGAAATATCTTGTTTGTAGGAACACTGTATACTATGCTGTTTTAAACTTATTCGCGTCCTAGAGATAAGCCCGTTTTTGATTTGTTTGTTTTCATTTTTCGTGATGAATGTTGTACAATATTTGTGTGAAGATACCAATAAGTACATGATGTAAGGAGAATTTATGAAAAAACAAATTGAGTCGTTAATTGATAAATATGAGTTGGCACATTTAAAACAGGAACTAATAGATACTATATTTCCTTGTATAAAAGTGGTTCCTAAGCAGATGGATATACTTCCAATTGGTAGCTCTAAAATGGGCGGAGTTCCTGATGTGCCGGTTTCATTCGAATATCCAACCTACGAAGGGAATTCATTAGATTTTATTGCACAATTTAATTTAACTGATTTACAAGATATGGGTATGAATCACAATTTTCCTGAGAAGGGGATGTTATATTTCTTTTATTACGGCAATCATTTTGAGGAAGAGATAAATCAACACGAGGCTGGATGTGTTCTGTATTGCGATGTCTCAACTGAACAATTACAAAGAATGGATGGAAATCTAGCGAAATTTACACAATGTGAAATTTCATTTGAACTTACATATAAGTTGCCAGAGCTCTTTATTGAAGACGAAGAAGATTCGGATCGTTTTCTGCAGTTACTTGAGGAATTAATCCCAGATCATTATGATAACCATCAATTATTGGGTGAACCTTTCTCTGTTCAAGAAGAAGTGTTTCAAGAAGCTGGAGAATGCATTGGTACGAATGTTAACAATATAACACTCTTATTCCAAGTCGATTCTGATTATCAAAACTGTAATATGGTGTGGGGAGATTTAGGAATGTTATATTTCTGTATTGATAATGATGATTTGAAACATCATCGGTTTGAAAATACATGCGTTTTATTACAGACTTGTTAGAAAGAATCAGTAGTTACTTCTAATGGAAGAACTGCTGTTTTTTTATATTTTCTGAAATATTATCGAAATTCCCTTTAATAATAGTAAAATAGCAATTAATAAATATGTATAATCTCATATTTTCTTTTTGAAAAAGTATTGTATACTTTAAAGATATATGGACATTTCTTTCATATGATTTAAATAGAAGGATGTGACTAGATGAGATGAAAAGACAAAACAAATATATAACAACTGTTGCACTATGTTCAACGATTTTGATTGGTGGTTTACAAGTTCCAGCGGTATCTTACGCGGCTACAAACTCAAAAGTTGCTGTTACGCAAACAGATACTAAACTCTTAGAAGGTTTCCGCAAAGAATTAAAAAAACATATTGATAATCGCGAAGAAAATATTATAATTACGTATAAAACAAAAGTAAAAAATGGCAGGGAAGTACTGGATACGCTCTATAAAGAGTATACGAAGATAATAGATAAAGATGAGTACTTAAAATATAATGTAGCGGGCACAAAGTATTCCATAAGAGGGATACCAGGAAACTATACGTTTACATTAAAAATTACATATCGTGAATCAAAAGAACAAACCCAATATGTGAAAAAACAAGTTAAGTCAATTATAAATTCTACCTTGAAGCCTGGTATGGATGAGCATGAAAAGGTGAAAGCTATACATGATTACGTTGTGAAACATGTTTCATATGATACGTCTTATAAGGCTTATACGGCATATGAAGCGTTAGTAAATCGTTCAGCCGTTTGCCAAGGATATACATTATTAACCTATCAATTATTACAAGAAGCAGGTATTCAATCGCATATTGTAACAGGGAAAGGGAATGGGCAGGCACATGCATGGAACTTAGTAAAGATTGAGAATAAGTGGTATCATATGGATACCACATTCGATGATCCAGTTCCAGATAAAGCAGGGCGTGTTACGTATTCGTATTATAATATATCTGACGAGCAGTTAGGCAAGGATCATGAATGGGATCGAAGTAAGTATCCAAAAGCATCAACTAATTACTATAACGAATTAACAGATAAAATAAAAACAGGTACTCCTAAAGCAGTAGTGTACAAAAAAATGCTAAAGGATACGAACTTAATTTATCTGTCGTCGCAATACGGGGCTGAAAATTATAATGAATTTAAAGTGAAATTGCAGAAGCAATTTACTGCAAAGCCTACAAAAGTGGAAATGCGTTATAAACAGTCGATGGATGGAACAATGCAAGATATAAAAAAAGTATTAAATGAAATTTCTTGGCCAATAGGAGCGAAGCGAGTTTCATACCAAGTTGCGCCGTATAGTGCGATGGCAGGTTATTCATTAGCAACAATCACATTTACGTATTAATAAAAAAGAGCATCTATAACAGGTGCTCTTTTTGTATTTGTGTGTGGATTGTTCGTGATGATTGGAAAGGAATAGGTTATAGTTAGAATATGGTAAAATTATCAAAAACAAAAGGTGGGAGTGCTGAATGTCTTTGTTTGAAAATGATGTATTTGCAATCGCTTACCTATGTGTGATAATCGGACTAATTGTTATATTTTGTATCTCATTTACTTTGTTTGTAAAAAGGCTAGTATTAAGAGCCACTGTAAACAAAACTTGTTCTAGAAGTATAGAAGAAAAGATTGATAGAATAATTGAATTGCTTGAAAGGGAGAAAAAATAACCATAGATGTTCTGGGGAGGAAGAAAGTGGCTGTATATCGTTAAGGGACTGTAAAAGGATAGTGTTAGTGATGAGACATTAATGCTTCGAAAATCTAGAAAAAGAAGCCAATATAAACTGGCTTCTTTTGTCTTTTGATGATTATTTCCACCAATCATCAAACATCGATGCTGGTACTTGTCGTTTATGTTCGCTTATTGTATAACGTTTTTCAATTTTTTCTGCTACATCCGCCGTAACTGTTTTTCCTTCTAAGTAATCATCAAGTTGATCATATGTAATACCTAATTCCGTTTCATCCGCTTGTCCTGGTTTTTCATCTAATAAATCAGCTGTTGGCATTTTCAAGTAAAGGCGTTCTTCGGCACCTAATTCTTGTAATACAGCTTTTCCTTGACGTTTTGTTAAGCCTGTAAGCGGTAGAAGGTCAGCGCCACCATCTCCGAATTTTGTAAAGAAACCTGTTACAGCTTCAGCAGCATGGTCTGTTCCGATAACGAGTAAACCTTGTTGACCGCCAATTGCATATTGTGTGACCATACGAAGGCGAGCTTTGACATTTCCTTTATTAAAGTCTGTTAACGATTCGCCTAATAGGTCTTTATATTGGTTAGAAAATGCATCGACAGCCGGAGCGATATCAAAAGCAATCGATTGATCTGGTTTAATAAATTGAAGTGCTAATTGTGCATCATCTTCATCTTTTTGTACTTTATATGGAAGACGTACAGCAATGAATGTTGCATTGCCTCCTTCATTGCGAACTTCTTCAACTGCAAGCTGTGCTAGTCGACCCGCAAGCGTTGAATCTTGTCCACCACTAATACCAAGTACGAATCCTTTTGCACCCGTTTTTCTCAAATAGTCTTTTAAGAAGTCAATTCGTTTACGAATTTCTGCTTTCGGGTCAATTACAGGTTGAACATGTAGTGCTTTCATAATTTGTTCTTGTAATGTCATTATATTTTCCTCCTATTCATATAGAACGAGCGATAAGTATATATGTACTGATTCATAAATCTCCATTCTTATTATTTCGCAAAATTAACGAATATACAATAGGTTGAAGGTATGAATATGAATGTAGTTATTATAAAGAAACTACTTCGTTTAATCAATTTTTCTGTAACCTTTCAAAAATGTAAGGTTTTTGTCATTTGAATCGATGGCATATATTTCCGCGCTTTATTATGATAGCGATATAGTGATTGAAAGGGCGGAGAAACAATATGAATATTAGGGAATTAGCGTTTCGTAATGTAACGCGAAACAGACGAACATATTCAGCATATTTTTTAAGTAGTGCATTTGCAATTATGGCCTTTTTTGTTTATTCATTTTTTGCATTTCATCCAGCATTAAGTGCTAGTCAGTTAGGTCAATATGTATTTGTAAGTATGTCGTTTGCACAAGTTATTATTTATCTTTTTACTTTTTTCTTTATTTTATATTCAATGGGAATGTTTTTGAAAACAAGAAAGCGTGAATTGGGAATTTTGATGATGTTAGGCATGACGAAATTTCAATTAAAGCGTCTTATCTTTTTTGAAAATGTGATAATTGGGATTGCGGCTATTATTACGGGGATTATTTGTGGAATGATATTTTCAGGGGTAATGGTTGTAGTAGCACCTTTATTATTAAAGGTGGATTTGTCTCTATCATACTATGTGCCAACGACAGCAACTGTTGTAACAAGCTCGATGTTTTTTATCTTATTTATTATCATTTCTTTCTTTAGTGCAGGATTAATTCATAAAAATCAAATTATGAAACTATTTAGAGGTTCGGTAAAAGCAAAACCTGAACCAAAAGCATCTATTATTTCTTCAGTATTAGCTGTATTATTGCTTAGTGCGGGATATGTAGGTGCACTAACCTCGCATGGTGCTATGGTATTTATTATGCTTATTCCTGTAACGACAGTTGTTACTATTGGAACATATTTATTATATAAGCAACTTAGCGTATTTATTATTCGATCATGCAAGAAGAGTAAACGGTTGTTTTGGAAAAGAACAAATATTATAACTCTCTCAGATTTAGCGTATCGTATGAGAGATAACGCGCGAATGTTCTTTATTGTTACGATTATTTCCACTGTAGCATTTTCAGCTATTGGTACATTAGTAGGTTTTGCTTCTATGACAAAAGGAATCATGGAGCAACCAATTGCATTTCAGTATCACTCTAAACAAGGAAATGAAAATGAATCACAGCATGTACAAACTATTGAGCAAACATTGAAGAAACATCATATATCTGCTGAAAAAATGGAGATTGTATCAAAGCAAACCGAAAATCAATCATTAAGAGATGCGACGTTTGTGAGAGAATCTGATTATAAAAAGTATGCAAAGTTAACCGGGGAGCGGGTGGAGATATTAACTGAAAACGCAGTACTATTTCTATCAATAGAAATACCTGGTCCACCGAAAAAAGAGAGAACAACAATTGAATTGCCGAATGATAACAAATCGTTGCAAGTGAAAAAAGTAAACTCATCTTCTCTTGGTAGAGTACTTACTGGAAATATATATGTAGTTTCAGAAACCCAATATAATTTATTGCCAGATGGATTTAAAGAAGTAAAAGATTATTTGTATAAAACAAAGGAAACAAAAAATGAAATAAAAGCTGGAAAAGAACTTACAAATCAAATAAAACCTTATCAAGAACATTCAAGATTTAGTGCGGCAGAATATGATGAAAATCAAGCTTTACAATTTGCTGGACCTATCTTTTTTGTAGGATTCTTTATTGGTATTGTATTCTTTGTTTGTGCAGGTAGTTTTCTATACTTCCGTCTGTTCTCTGACTTAGAAGATGACCAACGTTTATTTGATTCCATTCGAAAAATAGGGTTAACAAGCGGTGAGTTAGCAAAAGTAGTAACAATTCGATTGGCATTATTATTCTTTGTTCCAATTAGTGTTGCAACATTACATGGTGCGGTTGCATTAACCGCTTTAGGGCAAATGTTTGAGTATTCGCTTGTAAAAGAAAATGCGATTGTATTAAGTATCTTTGTAGGGATTCAAATTACGTACTTTATCTTGATTCGATCACGTTATTTAAAGCAATTGAAAGAAAGATTACGAATGAGTTAATATATAGTAGTTCATACAAATCTCCTAATACATGATGTTGGGAGATTTTTTATTTTGTTTGGTATTCAAATGAAATAAAGTATTGGGCCAATTTATATAAGGCATTTTTTATATTGAGAAAAAATTATGAAGCAGGAAAATAGGAGCGGGAAAACGAATGTTATCAATAAGTGTAAGCGTATTCAAATGGAGAGGTTAATATATTTTTAGGAGGGATTAAGATGAATAGTAGTACGGCCAATAAACAAAAAGGTATTCAATTAATTCCGTTTACGGTAGATAAAGTAGTTGAGCAAGTAAACGAAATTCCACCAGGTGTACAACTGATTCATGCTCCTGAGGTTTGGGAAAAGAGTGTAAAAGGACAAGATATTGTCGTGGCAGTATTAGATACAGGCTGTGATATGAATCATGTAGATTTAAAAAATCGCATTATTGGTGGCAGGAATTTTACTGATGACTATGAAGGGAATCCTAATATTTATCTTGATAATAATGGGCATGGTACTCACGTTGCAGGAACAATTGCAGCAACAGAAAATGGGGTTGGTGTTCTAGGTGTTGCACCGCTTGCTAAATTACTAGTATTAAAAGTGTTGTCTGGGGACGGCTCTGGGAATTATCAGCATATTATTGAGGCGATTGATTATGCAGTGCGCTGGAGAGGACCTAACCAAGAACGAGTACGAATTATTTCAATGTCACTTGGAGGACCACAAGATGTCCCGGAGTTACATGAAGTTATACAACACGCAGTGAAACAAGATGTGCTTGTTGTATGTGCTGCAGGAAACAATGGAGATTGCAGCGATAAAACGGAAGAATTAGACTTTCCAGGTGCTTATTCAGAAGTAATTGAAGTAGGAGCTGTAAATTTAGAAAGGAAACTTGCTTGCTTTAGTAATTCAAATCAAGAAATTGATTTAGTTGCACCGGGGGAAGGGATCCTCTCTACTTATCCAGAAGGAAAATATGCAGTATTAAGCGGAACATCGATGGCGACGCCACACATTGCTGGAGCATTAGCACTGCTTATTAAGCAATGTGAGAGAGAGTATGGTAGAAAGTTAACAGAGCCAGAAATTTATGCACAGCTTATTAAACGTACTGTACCTTTAGGGTATGAGCGAACATCAGAAGGAAATGGATTAATAGATTTGTTAAAAGAATAGTTGTTACTAAAAAACATCTCATATTGGTATGAGATGTTTTTTAGTACGGTTCTGTTGCCTGCAAGACAGCATCTAATAATCCGGGAAATCTAGTATTTAAATCTTCCGTTCGAATAGAAACAAAGCGTTGCGTACCTTCTAGACGAGTGTACATAACACCAGATTCACGTAAAACTTTAAAATGATGGGATAAGGTTGATTTTGCTACAGGAATATTTAGTGAACCACATAATTGTTCATTACTAGTGTTTAGAAAAAGTGAACGATATATGAAGAAAGGAGTAGGAGAAAAACAGGGGCTTTTTCTTAAAGCTATAAAATTTGAAATAAACAAAAAAGCACTGTTTTAGACACATTACTAAAACAGTGCTTTTCGTTTAGATTGAACAGTTGCAGCATTTTCATCCTCTATTCCAGCTTCTTCGATAATTCGTTTTTTTGCTTTATCTAATAGGTGATTGACTTTTTCACCAAAATGGTTAGCTTCATGTTTTGTGCGGGCTGCTCGTAAACATTTATAGTTTTCTACCAGTTCCCCTTTTTCAGAGTCGGTTAAGAAATCTTCTATTTTCTTTTTTGGCATACGAAACACCCTTTCTTCTGACAAACGACGCAATTCAGAAATATTTTTATACATTATAACAATAATTTTAAAATGAAGTATATATTAACGTCGTAATAATTTGTCAATTTCTTGAATTTTCTCATCCGCTTTTCCGATTTGAGTATTCTTTGCTTGTTCACCACCAAGAGCTTGGTGAAGTAAAAAGGTTTGACCAGAGATGGCAGTAACAATAGAAACCTTCACAATTTCTTTTACTGTTGTTGCATCGAATAAAACAAGTCCAAGTAGTGCAGCAAGACTACCTGTTAAAATATCAGTGAAAAAACCAAGATGAAAAAATGTTTTTAAGCGGCGTGGAAGCAATAACTTACCTTGGTTATTGATAAGATGGGAAACGAAACCAGTAACACCACCAATGAGAACAGCAGATAGCCATTGATACATCTCCATCAAATCCACTCCTTTTAGTATATAAAATTCGGATTCCGCTGTATGGATTCCTTTTTCAATTCCATATACAAATATTGAGAAAATTTGGTTTGGCTATATGTATGTTCAATTTCATTATAACAGAAAATTTCGATATATTTCAGTCTATTACATAACATTGGTTTTCATTATTATAAATAGAGAGAAGGGGGATGAGAACATGAAAATAGATTACCGAATAAGAAGTGTAGAGGATTATACGCACAATATTGGACAACTTGTTAGTATGCTTGAGCATACTAGAGCGGTTACATTGCAAGAAATAAAAGATTTACCAGTAGAACATTTAGATTTCTTCTTAATCGATGATGGAAATTCTATCGGTGCGTTGCTAAAACATATTGCTGCGAGAGAAAAGGTTCATCAGCTTATTTCTTTTCAAAATCGTGATTTGACAAAAGAAGAACTGAAAATATGGGAGGATGCTCTTTTTTTAGGAGAGTCCGGCAGAAACATTTGTGGATATAACATACAATATTATATACAAATTTTAAATGAAATTAGGAAAGAGTCTCTACAATATTTAAAAGAAAAAGATGATGCATGGTTAATGTCAGAAGGAAGATGGGAAAACGGAGTTGTATATAATCAGTACTATTTATGGTTCCACGTATTAGAGGATGAGATTAGCCATCGTGGACAAATAAGAACGATAAAAAAGTATATATCTGAAAATTTAGTAAAATAAAGTAGCTTTTCAAAATAATATTACATATAATGAGATTAACTAAAATAAGAACGGAGTGATGTATTATGGTGATGACTTATATGAATGTAAAAGCAGATACAAAGGTAAAGGTGGACGGAGAAGGCGGTACTTTGTAAAGAGCGCATAATCCTTCCATTAGGCCCAAAATAGGGAGGATATAAACTTGAATAAAATTTATTTAGAATTATTTGGATGGGATTCTTTTTTTGAAGAGGAGTCTTTAGAGGGATTTGCAGTAGGACGTATTTTATTAGAACATAAACATATGTATCGAATTATGTGCGAAGATGGTGAGTATATCGCTGAGTTGTCTGGGAAATTTCGTCATGAAGCATTGGTTAAAAGTGATTATCCAGCAGTTGGTGATTGGGTGCATATAAAGAAAATGGAAGAGGCAAATAAAGCGATTATTCATAGTGTTTTTCCAAGAAGGAGTTCTTTTTCTAGACAAGCAGCTGGAGATAAAACTGCTGAACAAATCGTCGCGGCAAATGTTGATTATCTGTTTCTAGTAAACGCACTTAACCATGACTTTAATGTAAGAAGAATTGAACGATATTTATTGTTAGCTTATGAAAGTGGGGCAATGCCTGTAATTGTTTTAACGAAAAGTGATCTTTGCGGTGATTTGGAACAAAAGGTATTGGAAACAGAAGCGGTAGCAATTGGCGTTCCCATCTTTGTAGTGGATAGTTTGCAACAAATTGGAGTTGAGTCATTGCGACAGTTTGTAGCTCCAGGAAAGACGATTGCCTTAGTGGGTTCTTCTGGGGTAGGAAAATCGACTTTACTCAATGCGTTAATTGGAAGCGAAGTTGCAAAAACAGGTGATGTTCGAGAAGAGGATAGTAAAGGGCGCCACACTACGACTCATCGTGAGCTATTTCGATTACCGAGTGGTGGTTTAGTGATTGATACACCAGGAATGAGAGAGTTACAACTATGGGAAGGAAGCGAGGCCATCCATACGACATTTTCTGATATTGAAGAATTAGCAAAAGATTGCCGTTTTCGAAATTGTGACCATGAAAATGAACCTGGATGTGCAGTTCAATCCGCCATTGAAGAAGGGATTTTAGCAGTGCACCGCTTGAGAAATTATAAAAAACTACAAAAAGAAATTGCATACGCGATGAGAAAACAAGATCCGGTACTTGCACGTGCTGAACGAGGAAAATGGAAAAAGATGACGAAACAGAATCGAAAAAAATAGAATAGGAAATAGGACAGGAAACCAAAAGTTGATAAAATATTTTTGGTTTTTTGTTGTTTGTAAGTAGAAAATAGAAAATTATCGTCGAAAAATAAAGGGATTTGTTGCATGCGCGTATAATTATTGAAAAGTAGACTATTTATAAAGGAGAAACGTATGGGAGTGTATTGGGGAACGAAAAGACATTCTTGGCTTAGCTATGCCTCGTTTTGGTTAAGTATTTCATTTTTTCTTATCTTTTTAATTGAAGTGTTTGTAATTAGAACGCTTTTTAATAGCTCGGGTGGTGCAATGCAATTTATTAAATATTTTTATTTCATATTTGTGCCATTAAATATCATTATTAGTTTAAGACTATTGTTTAAAAAGAATGAAAAGAAAACATTACCAATTTTTAGTTTTATTGTATCATTACTCTTTGCAAGCTTAATAGTGGTATTAGCTTTAGCTGCGACAGGAAAAGTATTGTAATGAAAAACAGGGATGATAACGCCATCCCTGTTTTATTTTTGTGAATTTCGATTATAGTGGAAAAGTTATTAGGCAGATGAATAAGGAAAGAGGAATAATATATGGTACAATAAGCTTGATAGTGATAGAGAAAAAGGGTATACAAAATACTCATTGTTTTTTAGTAAGAGAGGGGTTATCTTATGCTATACGAGGATTTGATGTCATTATTTCAAGCTGCTCCAATCGAAGAGGGGAAAAATAGCTGGAAATATGTAATCCAAGAAAAAAATGGTCAGTATTCAATTGTCAATAGTGTATCAGCAGAACATATGAGTGTAGAATTGTTTTTTAATGAATATGATGAATTACGAATTACTTTATATAAAGAGGGTCATCCAATTACAACTATACAACGAATAGCAATCTTAAAAACCGAGTTAGAAGAGGATGAAGACGGAATTCAATTTGTTTTAGATCGTATGCCAAGCCGAATGATTCGATTACAATTAAAACCATTTCTTGCAGTGGAAATGGGGCTATATTGGGAAGTTTGTGAAGATTGTGAGTGAAAAAAGCATCCGTAAATAATGGATGCTTTTTACTATGTTTTTTCTAGTTGTTTATATGCGATTATTGGGAGGAGAATAATGCTTACCCATCCGATGATTGGATACAAAATGTGAAGGAGCTCGCTGTAACCGATATAGCTAAAAGCATAACTGATTAATAAAATAAAATAAACAATGTGGTTGCTCTTCCAACCAGTGATAGACTGCATTTGTTTTGTCATCCCAAATATATTTCCAACTAATGTGGTAAACACCTCTCCGAAAATAATAAGGACAAAGAAGAAATGAAAAGTAGCATTAAACCTTTTTACTACTTCAGCCATGGGAATGTTATATTGATAAAATTGGTCAACAGATAATATGGCTAAATGACTACATAATAAAATAAAGCTCAGCCCAGCTCCTCCTAAAATTCCGCCCCATAGAATCGCTTTTCGATCTTTTACTTCACTTGCTAGCGGTACGAGGACACTTTGGGCGAGAGAAAGATTTAAGGCGACATATGTAAGTGGACTTGTTACCCATTTCATATTCCAGTCTTCTGTAGGAACAGTGTTTAGGATAGGTGTTGTGCCATGAATAAAAGTTGTAATAGCAAGTCCGATAATGAAAATCATCATAATTGGTACGACAAGTGTATTTACTTCAAATACACCTTGCAATCCTCGGCTACCAATAATGATACATGCGATAACTGTAATGAAAATACCCAGTTGTCGTGGGAGACGAAGTTGTTCCTCGAATACAGCGCCTGCACCTGATAACATAACACTTGTTACACCAAAAAGCACGAGTAATAACAAAGTGTTTATCACATTTCCAAATACATCACCAAACAAATATCTGTTAAATTCCTGAGCAGAAAATGCACCAATTTGTGAGGAAAGTAACATCATCTTTGTACCTAGCCAAATAAAAAAAATGCCACTAATGCATATTCCAATTGTGCCGTATAATCCGTTAATCGTAAAAAATTCAACAATTTCTCGTCCTGTTGCAAATCCAGCTCCGACGACAGTCCCAATATAAGTAGCAGCAACTTTTTTAGCCACTTGCCATTGCTGATTATTCATGCAATCCCTCTTTCTACTATGATGAGCTTGACCTATTATTATGCATATGTGTGAGTTTGGACAATTAGACATATGAAGTAAAAGAAAGAGGCATGGATTTTCAACGATAGGGAATGATTAAAGTTGTTGCAACTTTGTTACATATAAGCGGATGATTTGGACAAGTAGGGAATTTATGGTACAATAAGACTGCATTATCAAAAGAGAATAATTATAAAGTAATAAGAGGAGTGGATTGAATGAGTACAAAAACGAATGTTGTTGAAGTATTAAACAAGCAGGTAGCAAACTGGAATGTGTTATATGTAAAACTCCATAACTATCACTGGTATGTAACAGGTCCACACTTTTTTACATTACATGAAAAATTTGAGGAGTTTTATACAGAAGCAGCAACGTATATTGATGAACTAGCAGAGCGTATTTTGGCGCTAGAAGGAAAACCATTAGCAACAATGAAAGAGTATTTAGAAACATCGACAGTACATGAAGGTTCAAGTAAGGAATCAGCTGAAGAAATGGTACAAGCATTAGTAAATGATTTTTCAGCGATTATTCAGGAGTTAAAAGAGGGTATGGAAGTAGCAGATGAGGCTGGAGACGAAACATCAGCAGATATGTTATTAGCTATTCATACAACATTAGAACAACATGTTTGGATGTTAAGTGCATTCTTAAAATAAGATATCAAAAACCTATTGGAAATTCTTTCAATAGGTTTTTTTATGATTTTTAAGCATTCTTTTTATGGTATAATATAGTAAAAAAGGAGGCGATGCAATGTTTCGCTTTTTCAAAAGTGGAAAAGAGGAGAGGTCAATTACGAAAGATGAATTAGAGCAAGCGATGGCTCGATTTCTTGAAAAAAATGCAAATATTGTTTATACAGTATTAGTCAATGAAGACTATACAGTGAATTATGATTTGTTAAAGCCGTATTTACCAGCATTTCCTACAAATACGTTCATTATAACGAAGGAAACGCTTGAGGTATTTGATCATACAGCAGAAAATTTGGAGCTTGTAAAAGAGATTGATCTTGTGCAAAGAGCAGTAGATCAATATGTGACAGAAAAAGAAATGTTTCCTATTGTAGAAGAAGATGAGAATCGTCTCATATGTGGATTGAAACTAGCACCATATCTAGATCGTGTATTAAAAAGAAATTTATATATTTCAGAGAAACATTATTTAGTTTCAAGTAAACCAGATAAGAGTAAAAAGAATATTGTTTAACATGAAAGCAACAATTTATATATTGTTGTCTTTTTTTGTTTATAAGAAATTTAAATGGAAATATATAATTCTGAATAGATTGATTACTCTGTCTAAAGGTGATTAAATAATAAGAGAGTAGCAGAAAAGAGTGATGTATAATGAAAAATTATCATCTAATTAACAAACAGTGTCCTAAGGATAGAGGAAGTCACTATTAATAGATAGGCAGACTATCATAGTACCCATCTGCTGAAACCTTAGGATGGTACAAAAGCTTTTAGCGAAGTTTATATTTTAAAAAAGTTACGGGAGGCAATGATGGATGAGTAACATCACTTATATTGGTTTGTTGAATGGGACTTTAGAATGTTATACAAAGAATGGTAGTTTAGAAGCGTATCAATATATTACAAAAAACGCTGATAAAGTAACTAGTGGTAATAAAGCTCAACTGTATAACTTTAAATATGCATTAGCAAGCGCATCAGGGCTTGAGAAAGAAGCTTTACATATAATGAAAGAAGCGATTATAGAAAATAAATTTTGGTATGGCTATGAGTATTTAATGACGGACGATGATTTGAAACCTCTCCATAAACATGAAGAATTTCATCAGATGGTTCAGCTTTGTAAAGAGAGGGAAGAAGTAGCAAAGAAGTCTGAACAAGTTCATTTGAAATTGATACAAGGAAATAGCGGTATTTATAGCAATTTATTCATTGCATTGCATGGCGATCAAGAAAATATGAAGATAGCAGCACCATATTGGCAATCGGTTGTACCGCATGGTTATTTGTTAGCATTGCCGCAGTCTTCTCAAATTCAATTTTCAGAAGGTTATGTGTGGGATCATATAGAAAAAGGGTCCCGTGAGTTAAAGGAACATTATGAAAGTATTATAGCGAACAATCATGGTGAGCTTGATCATACAATTATCGGGGGATTTTCTGCTGGTGCAAGGGTGGCGCTACATACAATATTAAAAGAAAATATAAAAGTAAAAGGATTTATTTTTGTAGCACCGTGGCTCCCTGAAGTTGAAGAGTGGGGAAAATTGCTGAACACATTAAAAGATAGAGGTATCAAAGGATATATTGTTTGTGGAGATCAGGATGAAGATTGCTTTGAATGTACACAGAAGTTTGTGGCATTATTAAAAAAGAAAAATATAGCGTATAAATATAAAGTTATAGAAGGCTTAAAGCATGATTATCCAGAGAATTTTGAAGAAATCTTACAAGAAGCAATTAGATACATTGAGGATACAGATTTATAAAAAATTCAGGTGAAAAAAGAGTGCGTCATATAGGGTGATGCACTCTTTTTTGTATATTATAAATGAAAAGCTTCTGCTAATAAACGATACGATTTTAATTTATCCTCAAATTGATGAGAGATGGTTACAATCATAAATTCTTCTGTGTTATATGCTTTACTCAATTCCGTGATTTGTTTTTTTACTTGTGTCTGATCTCCAACGATCATACGTTGTCGATTTTCTTTGATGCGGAACAAGTCATAGGCACTATAAGGATAGTTTTGTGCTGTTTCAATGGAAGGAGTACCAGTTGTACGCTTTCCTTGTTCTAATAATAGAATTGATAAGTCTAGACTAGACGCGATTTTTTCAGCTTCTTCATTTGTTTCTCCGCAAACAACAAAAATAGAAACAATTGATTTTGGTTTGTCTCCTAAGAAAGATGGCTGGAATTGTTCTTGATAAGCTTTCATCACTTCAGGGCCACCATAGCCGTTAATAAATTGAGCGAAGGCAAAAGCAGCTCCTTGTTTTGCTGCAATCATTGCACTTTCTCCGCTGGATCCAAGCATCCATATTTCAGGTGCCGTAGGAATGACAGGTGAAGCTTTTAGATTGGCATATTGATGATTTTCAGGAACTTTATCATGTAGGTACATTGCCACATCTTGTATTTGTTCGGGATACTGATCGAGAGAAATCATTTTTCCTTCTTGTAACGCGCGTGTTGCAATTGGCATACCGCCTGGTGCCCTACCTACGCCAAGGTCAATTCGATTCGGATAAAGTGCTTCTAATACACGGAAGTTCTCGGCTACTTTATATGAGCTATAGTGAGGAAGCATAACGCCACCAGAACCCACACGGATACGATTTGTTTTCGCTGCAATATGGGATATGAGCACTTCAGGGCTTGAACCAGCTAAACTGACAGAATTATGATGTTCAGACACCCAAAAGCGAGTAAATCCTAGTTTTTCTACTTCTTGAGCAAGAGCTGCTGTATTGGAAAAAGCTTCAGTTGCTGTACTGCCATCAGAAATAGGTGATTGATCTAATACGCTTAGTTTTATCATAGAATATACCTCTCTATTATATTAATGTACATTCTATTATATATTTACTTACAAAAAATGCGTAAAGAAATGCTCAAAGAAACAAGCGAATGTTTTCACATCCGCTTATTATGAGAAATACCTCGTTCATAATGATTCATTTCCACTAATGTTAAAATATATTCATAGTTATCGATTTCCATCTTAATTTGATTACGCTCTTCTTCAGTTAAATTTACATTTAATAATTTTTTACATAATAGTTGTTTTTTAAATTCTAAATGTTTTTTTGTTTCAGGATAGTCGTAAGTACGTTTCATTTTTATCAATCCTTTCCTTACATTTCCTATCTGTATCTTTATTATATGATAAGAACGGAGTGATGAGAGCTAATCTCTGTGAATTGTTAGTGAATATTCAGAAATATATTGTGCTGTTCTACCATACTCATGAATACAATTCAGTGAATTGCAATTTTGTATTTACGAGATAAGAGGTGGAATGATGCAAGAGCATATACAATCCCGTGTCACAATGGATGAAATGTTGAAAATTATTGATAAAGGACTACCGAAAACAGTAGTGCCAAAACAAATCATCATAATTGGTGCTGGTATGGCTGGTTTAGTATCAGCATCGCTACTTAAAAACGCAGGCCACCATGTGAAGCTTTTAGAAGCGAATAAACGTATAGGCGGCCGAATTGAGACGATTAGAATGGAAGACACAGGATTATATTTAGATGTGGGAGCAATGCGTATTCCATATATACATATGCTAACGATGGCTTATATAAAAAAGTTCGGGCTACAAGTGGCTCCTTTTATTAATCGAAATGAGACAGATATTATTTATGTGAATGGTAGAAAAACAACATTGGGGCAATATGAGAAGACCCCTAGTATATTACGTTATCCGGTGGCGATGAATGAGGAAGGAAAAACATCAGAGGAATTATTATTGCTAGCAGTGCAGCCAATTATTGACTTCATTAAAAGGAATCCCGATAAAAACTGGGGGATTGTTGAAAAAGACTTTGGGAAGTATTCAACAGCACAGTTTTTAAAGTATCATCCGTATCAATATAATACGTATTTTTCACCAGTAGCAATTGAAATGATCGGTGTGCTTTTAGATTTAGAAGGATTTTTAGAAAGGTCATTTGTGGAAACATTGCGTTTCTTATATATACTGCAGCAGGAAAGCGGTTTTTGTGAAATTATAGGAGGCAATGATCAGCTTCCGAAAGCTTTTTTGCCTCAGTTACAGAATGAGATTGTATACAATCAAAAACTAATGAAGCTTCATCAACATGATAAAGGTGTGACAGCATATTGTAGACATGAAGAGACGTTTGAATATAGCAGTATAACAGGTGATTTAGTTATTATTACAATTCCATTTTCCACAATGCGCTTTGTAGAAATTGATCCATTTGACTCTGTATCACATGAAAAGTGGAAAGCGATTCGTGAACTACATTATATGGCGGCTACTAAAATAGGAATTCAATTTAAAAGTCGCTTTTGGGAAGAACAGGGTCAATTAGGGGGGAGGATTATTACAGATTTACCAATCCGCTATGCGTATTATCCTAGTCATGGAATTAGTTCGAAGGGACCGGCTATGATGCTTGGGAGTTATACTTGGTCGTATGATGCATTGTTATGGGATGGACAAACAAAAGGTGATCGTATTTATTATACATTACAAAACTTAGCAACTATATTAGGCGGTCAAGTATATGATGAATTTATATCAGGAGTATCCAAAAGTTGGACATTAGATCCATATGCATTAGGAGGATTTGCTATTTTTCAAGCTGGTCAAGAAACAGAACTGCAACCAGCTATTGTAAAGCCTGAAGGGAAAATATATTTTGCAGGAGATCATACAACGCTTTATCATGGATGGATACAAGGAGCCATTGAGTCTGGAATACGTACAGCTGTAGAGGTGAATCAATTGAGGTAGCGGGGCTTATAGTGTTTATTTCTTTGAAAGGAATGACTTAGCAACGAAAAATGATGGAAGCAGAAAATAATTTTCAAGCTGAGATTGATTGGCTTTATAAATAATATTTGGGACAGGAATGATGGGAGAGGTATGTTATCTTAACGATTTTTTATAAGGTGAAGTATAGATGGTTAGAAAAATCAGAAAAAACATTTACTATATGATTGAGATTAAATATTATTATATATAAAAGAAAAATAAGGGGTGTTTGGAATGAATCCGTTATTACTTGATTTTCCTTCTGAATTTTACACAGACAGGCTTTTTGTTCGAATGCCGAAACCAGGGGATGGAAAAGCAGTCTATGAAGCTATCAATGCATCGATAGAAGAACTAAAACCGTGGATGGTGTTCGCTCAAAAGGAGCAAACAGAAAAAGAAATCGAAACGAGTATAAGAAGGTCACATATTCAATTTTTACAACGTGAAGATTTGAGATTACTAGTATTTTTAAAAGAAACTGGCGAATTTGTAGCCTCAGCTGGATTACATCGTATTGATTGGGAAATACCAAAATTTGAAATTGGATATTGGATAGATTCTCGCTTTGGTGGAAAAGGCTATATGACAGAGGCGGCGAAAGGGATTATGGATTATGCTTTTTCAGAGTTAAAGGCAAACCGGGTAGAGATTCGCTGTGATTCACGAAATGTAAAAAGTAGAGCGATACCTGAGAGATTGGGTTTTAAATTAGAGGGTATTTTAGAAAGTAGCGGTGTAGCAGTAGATGGTAGCGGACTCAGGGATACATGTGTGTTTGCGATGACAAGAAACAAATATGAGAAAGCAGAGCTGTAATGTATTAGCTCTGCTTTTTCATGAATTATTTGCTCATCACGGTACAGGATGCCCATTAGAACTTTCAAAGATGGTAAACCATTGTTGGCGATCTAATGTAAACTTTGTTGCAGCGGTAGCTGCTTTCACTCGTTCCAGTTTACCAGAACCAACGATTGGCATCATTTTTGCTGGATGAGCAAGTAGCCATGCATACATGACAATATCGATGCTATCAACATTGAGTTCATTCGCGACTTTTTGTAAAGTTTCGCGTAAGCGTACAACACGTCCATTTTGTCCTGTAAAGATTTCTCCGCCAGCCAGAGGAGACCAAATCATAGGACTGATTCTTTTCTCTTGGCATAAGTCAATTGTACCTTTTTCAAAATGTTCAAGCTGCATCGCAGATACTTCAATTTGGTTGGTAATAAGCGGGAAATCTAAATATGAGCTAAGCATATTAAATTGAGAAGGTAAAAAATTAGATACACCAAAATGACGTACTTTTCCCTCTTGTTTTAAACGTGTGAAACCTTCTGCAACTTCACTTGGGTCCATAAATGGATCAGGGCGATGAATCAGTAATAAATCAATATAATCAGTATGTAAGTTCCGCAGTGATTGCTCCGCACTTTTCACGATATGTTCAGCACTCGTATTATAGTGAGCAACATATCGTTTTGGAAATTTCGGTGATGGGGGAGCGATTCCACATTTAGTGACAATCTGCATGTTATCACGTAAAGAAGGCTGTAATTGTAATGCTTCTCCAAATAATGCTTCACACGTATATCCCCCGTAAATATCGGCGTGGTCAAAAGTTGTAATCCCCATATCCATACAATTTTCGATAAAAGAAAGTAATTCTTGTTTTGACATATTCCATTCTGCTAAACGCCAAAATCCTTGAATGATACGAGAAAATTCAAGATCACTAGCCATTTGAATTCGTTCCATTTTGAGTAGGCCCCCTTGATGAATGATAATATTTTTGAAAAGGCTTTCTTATTCGGTACTATTATAAAGTTATTAGATTGTACTTACAATGGATATGCCTTTGGTGTAAAAAACAATCTTATTCTGTATGAATGGGAAGTAAATCTACGTACGAGAGCAACTAAGAAGGTGGATGAGGATTACTGCCTTGAAAATTCGATTTGAGAAACTTTAATCATTAGGGATGAAGAAAACTCCACTGATTAAAGTTTCATTTTATCTATATGGTATAATGTACGAAGATATAATTATAAGGAGATGTACGAAATGATTCCAGTAACAATTTTAACTGGTTTTCTTGGATCTGGGAAAACGACATTATTAAATCGTATCTTGTCGGAAGAACATGGTAAGAAACTAGCGGTCATTGTAAATGAAATAGGTCAAATTAGCATCGATAACCAATTGATTATGAATGTAGAAGAAGAAATTATGGAAATGACAAATGGTTGTTTATGCTGTACAGTGCGTGAAGACCTACTTGTTGCTTTAAAACAATTATTGGATGTAAAAGCAGAGGGGAAAATGGATTTTGATGGTCTAGTGATTGAAACGACAGGTCTTGCGAATCCAGGACCGATTATCCAAACGTTCTTTTTAGATCCAGTGATTCAATCAGCATACAAAATTAATGGCGTTGTGACAGTGGTAGATAGTTATCATATACATAAACATTTTGAAAAAGGATTAGAAGCAAAAGAGCAGATTGCCTTTGCTGATATGATTTTAGTAAATAAAGTAGATTTAATTGAAGAAGCGAAAAAGGAAGAACTTCTTACTGAGTTACAAGGGATTAATCCGACGGCAAAATTAATTCCAACGACAAATTGTGAAGTAAATATTCCTGCTTTGTTAGAAATTCAAACGTTTAAAACGCGTGATACATTAGAAATTTATCCGCATAAAGAGCACCATCATTTAGAAGGTGTGAAATCATTTGTATTACGTGAAGAGCGTCCACTTAATTTGCAAAAGTTAAACGAATGGATGTCAGCTGTTGTTCAAGAGTTAGGAGAGTATTTATATCGATATAAAGGAATTCTTTCGATTGATGGAGTAGATCGCCGCATTGTTTTCCAAGGTGTTCATACATTGTTTGCTGCTTCTTATGATAGAGAGTGGAAAGAGGGAGAAGAGCGAGTGAGTGAAGTGGTCTTTATTGGGAAAGACATTAATAAAGAATGGTTCCAAGAACATTTTAAAGAATGTGTAAAATAAGCCTGCTAATTTAGCAGGCTTGTTTTTTATCTATAAGCAATTCCATCACAACACCAACAACGGGCCCATCATCATCAATATCACCAGTTAAGTGAAAGCCGAAAGACTCATATAGTTTCATTGCTAGTTTGTTTTCTGGATGAAGACTTAAATAAATTTTTTTACATTGAAATGTTTGTTGCAAATACTGGATGAGTAGGTGGAGAAAACGTTTCGCATAGCCATTTCCTTGAAAATGATGATCAATCATAAAACGATCTATCCATACGCTATCATCTTTTGCTGAATGCCAACCATACATTGCGTATCCAACAAGTGTCTCTGCATCATATAAGCCTACTGACGTTCCATTTCCTTCATATAGAGATTCCGCTAAAGAAAATGCATTACTTTCGATAAAGTGTTGCTGCTCCTTTGCTACGTCTAAAGCAGCGACTGAACGCCAATTATTTGCTGTTACTTCACAAATGTGAAGATTCATAGTTCCAACTCGCTTTCATAAAATGTTATATCTTTGAATCTAATATGGATAATTTTACTTGTTACTCCGTTTAAGTCAAGTAATAGCCTATGAAAAAGACAGCTGAAAAAATTCCAGCTGTCTGAAAGATAAAGATATTTAGTTTGTAGCTTCTTTTAAAGCATTCACGTTTTCTTCCATTAATGTAAAGTAATCTTTGTTTTTCTTTGCATCATCTTCAGAAATAGTAGCAAGGTGATTTAAACGTAAAATTTTCGTTCCTGTTTCTTTTTGAATCACTTCTGCGACTTTTGGAGTAGAGAATGTTTCAAATAAGATATATTTCAAACCATGTTCTTTTGCTGTTTTTGAAATGTTAGCAAGTTCTTTTTGGGATGGCTCATCAGAAGCTGAAACTCCAGCAACTGGTATTTGTTTTAGACCATAGCGTTTTTCCCAGTATCCATATGCAGCATGAGAAACTAAAATATCTTTTGTTTTTGCATCTGAAACGACAGATTTAAAATGATCATCTAAATCAGTGAATTTTGTTTGCAAGGCAGCGAAGTTTTTCTCGAATTCTTTTTTATGATCTGGTTGTAATTCTACGAGTGCATCTTTAATTTTTTCAGCTTGCTTCATCGCAAGTGTAGGATCTAACCATACGTGTGGATCTTTGTCGTGATGGTGATGTTCTTCCTCTTTATGATCTTCCTCGTGCTCATGATGTTCTTCTTCTGATGAAGCGATAAGATCGAAGCCTTTAGATGCATTAACAACTTTTACATTCTCTTTATTTAATGTTTTTTCCATTTTTTCTGCAAATGGTTCTAATTCTGCACCGTTATATACGAACAGCTCTGCCTTTGCAACTTGTACTGTTTGTTTTTGACTTGGCTCATATGTATGAGAGTCAGCGCCAGGCGGATAAATTGTTTCGACATTTACATAGTCCCCGCCGATTTTTTTTGCGAAATCAGCAAGTGGAAAAATGGTTGTATATACAGAAAGTTTTCCATCTTTTTTTGCTAATCCGTCTTTTTTGCCGGAACACCCAGCGAAAATTAATGTGAAAATAAGTATAAAAGAAAATACCATTAATCTTTTCTTCATGTAATTCTCCTCTTTTCTTTCTTTTCCAATTTTATTTTCTCCAGAAATAAGAGAAAAAATATATTTTTGTTATAAAACGGAATAATTACGTTTTAAGTTGCGAACTTAGTATAATACATCTTTACGAAAGTTGCAATAAATAATAATCATTACGATTTGATTTTGTTATAAAGTTGTCAAAAAGAACAGTATTATTTTTCTGTTTATTGCATATGTGACAATACTACTTTCATATATTGGGGTAGAGGGTATAAAAAGGAGATGAGCGATTGGATTACTTGATGGAAGCAATTTTGTTAGTGCTAGCAATAGTTTTGCCATTAACATGTGTTTTGATTTTTTTAAAAACATTAATAAGTAATCTCGGCGATTCTACAAATATAACGAAACTACCACAAGAGAAAGAAAACGAAAAAGAGTAAGCAAAGCACTTGCATCATGCATAGTGCTTTGCTTATGATAAAATGAGATAAAGGAAAACTCTCACAAGTGGGAGTTATGCTACCCGTTCAGACGGAATAAAAGTAGATAAAGAGGTATAAAAGTAGATGAATAAACGAACAGCCTTAGTACTGGGAGCAAGTGGTTTAGTTGGACAAGAAGTGACGCAGCTATTACTTGATTCAGATTACTATGACTCGGTTATGATTTTTGTCAGAAAACCACTACAATGGGAACATGAAAAATTACAGCAGAAACAAGTCGATTTTTCTATATTAGAAGAATATAAAGAATTTTTTGCTGTTGATGATGTCTTTAGCTGTCTTGGGACAACAATTAAGAAAGCAAAAACGAAAGCAAATTTTAAAAAAGTAGACTATGAATTTACATTACGAGCAGCTTGTTTAGCAGAAAAACAAGGTGTGCAAAATTTTCTTGTTATTTCTTCTATGGGGGCCAATCCAAAATCACTTTTCTTTTATTCACAAGTAAAAGGAAAGATGGAGGAAGAACTTCAAAAGTTGGTGATTGGTGGGATTCATATATTTAGACCATCACTATTGCTTGGGGATCGAGAAGAATTTCGTTTTGGAGAAAGAATGGCTGAGAAGATATTTGGCGTCTTACCATTTGTATTTAATGGCACTTTAAAAAAGTATAAGCCGATTACAACTGAGCAGGTTGCAAAAGGGATGTATTTAGCGGCACTACGTGAAGAATCTGGTGTCCATATTTATAATTCCACAGAGATTACAATGATGAAATAATGAGAACGAGAAGGGGAATCCCTTCTCGTTTTTATGTCGTATTAGCGGCGAGTCGGGGCTATTTTACCACGAGCACGTTGATATTGGCGTGGTTCTTGTAATTCAAATCCAAGTTCATTCGCTGCTGTTCTTGGAAAATATGGATTACGAAGTAACTCGCGACCAATAAAGATTAAGTCTGCTTCATTATTTGCTAAAATTTCTTCTGCTTGTATACCATTTGTAATGAGTCCTACTGCACCTGTCGCGATGTCCGCTTGTTTTTTTAAATGATTTGCATATTTTATTTGATAGCCAGGGTAAACGTCGATTTGAGTAGGGACAACTGCACCAGAGCTACAATCAATTACAGCTACACCTTGTTCTTTCATCCATTTTGCAAATTGAACATAGTCATGTACTGTTAATCCTTCAGGATGATAGTCATTTGCAGAAATACGAACGAATAAAGGGCCATTCCAAACTTCATTTACAGCATCAATGATTTCTCTTAAGAAAAGGTAACGGTTTTCAGGAGGTCCACCATATTCATCAGTTCGTTTGTTTGATAATGGTGAAAGAAATTCATTAATGAGATAACCATGAGCCGCGTGGAGTTCAATGATATCGAATCCTGCTTGTTTGGAACGATATGCAGCATCTTGAAAAGCGGAAATTGTTTTTTTGATTAGCTGTTTACTCATTTCTACCGGGATTTTCATTGTATCATTAAAGGCAATAGCCGAGGGTGCTACAGCATCTGTATGTAATTCAGCTTTTCGTCCAGCATGTGCTAACTGAATAGCTGATTTTGCGCCATTTTCATGGATGAGTGACACCGTTTTTTGTAACCCTGGAATATGATTATTATTCCATATACCTAAATCTTTATTAGAAATACGTCCCTCAGGTACAACAGCTGTAGCTTCAAGCATAACAAGGCCTACTTGACCAGCTGCTCGAGATGCATAATGGATATGATGGAAATTTGTGACCTTTCCATCCTCGTTTTCTGAAGAATACATACACATTGGTGACATAACAATACGATTTTTTAATGTAATGTCTTTAATCGTATAAGGTGAAAAAAGATGATAGTCCATAGTTATTCCCCCTTATGTAGTTTCCTTTATTGTATCATTATCATTTTTGTTTCCATAATGAAACGCTTATTCTCGAAATTTTGTATATATATGTTACAATGATTGAAATGAATCAAATTGGAGGATAGGGGCATGTACCGAGCGTATTATGATAGCGAAATAGGTTTGCTTGAAATCACTGCAAATGATGAAGGAATTATGTCTGTTATTTTTGTAGAGGAACGGAAAGAAGAGATTAAAAATCAAATTGTAGAACAGTGTCTTACTGAATTAGATGAATATTTTCATCAAAAGCGAACTGAATTTACAGTACCATTGTCAGCGATTGGAACGCAATTTCAAAAGAATGTTTGGGATGCGCTCTATACGATCCCATATGGAGTGAGTGCTTCTTATCTAGATATTGCGGAAAAGGTTGGTAACACAAAGGCAGTGCGTGCGATTGGCGGAGCGAATAGTCGCAACCCAATTTCTATTATTGTTCCGTGTCATCGAGTAATTGGAAAAAGTGGAAAGTTAGTTGGCTATGCAGGTGGTCTATGGCGAAAAGAATGGTTATTAAAACATGAGGGGATTTTGAAATAATGATGAAACTTTTTGTATTAAAATGAATGGTTTAATCTATTATTTATGGGAAGGTATCATCGTATGAAAGGCTTTTTCTTCAACCAACTAAGTTTTTAAGTAGGTTGAACAACAGAAGCATAAGTAGGGGATAAATCACGGGAAGAGGGATTATTTTGCGTTGTATAAATTGTGGGAATCCTTGTCCTGACGGTCAGTTCAATTGTGAAGATTGTCAGCAAGTTTTACATAATAGAACAAAAACGGAAATCTCACCACTAGAAAAAGATATGGAACAATATGTGGGAGCACACTATCCGTATTATAAAAGGAAATGGAACACAGAAAAGAAACGAATAGCAGGATGGAGCTGGAATGGATGGGCTGCTATTTTTAATGTTGGGTGGTTTGGATATCGAAAGTATTACTTACCTGCTTGTTTATTTGTAACCTTATTAGTAGCTTGTGATGCATTCTCCTATTATATGGGGTTCAATATTGCACTTCCAGTCATTAATATGGTGCCGCTTACTTTTTTATTGCTTATTTTAATGATGATTGGAATTGGGATTTTTGCCAATGGATTATATTATCGATTTGCTGAACGGAAAATATATCGGATAAAAGCAAGAGGAATAAAGAATAACGATGTTGAAGGTTATCTTATTCGTGATAGTGGTGGAACAAGTAGAATTGGAGCGACTATTGTTACAATTTTGACAGCTGCTAGTATATTTATGAGTCACTTTTTCTTTCCGACAGATCAAGATGTTATTCAAAAAGTACGAGCAAGTTCTCTTTATGAGTATCCGTTCTTTTCAATTGGAGAATCGTTTGAACAGCATTTTCAGCAACCAAACTGGGTGTATTATCGCGGTGAAGATGGACTAGAATTAGTAGAGTTTCATGGATACACTAGTGGAATGACAAGACAGAAAATCGTTATTCAATTTGTTGTCGATTACAGATTACATGAAATTGAACCTTATTCTCTTACAGTTAACGGTGAGCCGCAAGGTGAACAAGAATTTTTAAAAATGATGGAAAATGTATTTCGGACGCAAGATCTTTTTGAGTTGGAAGATGGATTACACAAAGACGATAAGAAAGAAATGTTATAAGAAATGGATGTAAGAGTAAATGAAGTAGCTTTTATATTCATTTCTTTTTTTGTTTTATACTAGAAAAACATTTGAAATAATCAGAATTTTTTGTATAATACTATCATACATGCTTTATTGTATACATACAGATTGGGGGAAGGAAGAATGAAGAAAAAAGTTTCAACGCTTGCGGCACTTGCATTATCAACAAGTATGTTCGTTGCAGGTTGCGGGAATGGGGAGAAAGCATCGACAACGAAGAAAGAAACGAATAAGGGAATGGCCGATAAACAAGTGCTAAATTTACTAGAAGCAGCAGAAATTCCTTCGATGGATACGTCAAAATCAACAGATTCCGTATCATTCCGAGTATTTGTTAATGCAATGGAGGGGTTATATCGGTTAGATAAAGACAATAAACCAACTCCAGGAATGGCAAAAGATGTGAAAATTAGTGAGGATAAGAAAACATATACTTTCGAATTGCGAGATGCAAAATGGTCGAATGGTGAGCCGGTTCGCGCACAAGATTTCGTATATGGTTGGCAACGTGCGCTTGATAAAGCAACAGCGGCTGAATATGCATTTATTTTATTTGATGTGAAAAACGCACAAAAAGTAAATAAAGGAGAATTACCATTAGAGCAATTAGGTGTTAAAGCAAAAGACGATAAAACATTAGTAGTTGAACTAGAGCAACCAGCACCGTACTTTCTTGAACTTACATCTTTCCCAACGTTCTTCCCTTTAAATGAGAAGTTCGTCAAAGAGCAAGGGGCAAATTATGCATTAGAAGCTGATAAAATTTTATATAATGGACCATTTACGTTAAGTGAGTGGAAACATGAACAAAGTTATCAATTAAAGAAAAATCCAAACTATTGGGATAAAGACACTGTAAAACTAGAAGAGATTAACGTTGGTATTGTCAAGGAAACGAGCACAGGTGTGAACCTGTATGATAGTGATCAAGCAGATCGTGTCATCTTAACTTCTGAGTTTGTAGATAAATATAAAAAGAGCAAAGCAGATGAGTTTAAAACGAAATTAGACCCACGTATGTATTTCTTACGTTTTAATCAGCAAAATCCAACTTTTAAAAACCAAAAGGTGAGAGAAGCGATTGATTTAGCTTATGACAAAAAAGGGATTGCGAATGTCATTTTAAATAATGGTTCATTACCAGCATATTTCTTAGTACCAGAAAAATTTACAACGGGTCCAGATGGGAAGGATTTCCGTACAGTTAATAAAAATTTCCGTGACAGCAAAGATAATGTAGAAAAAGCGAAAAAGTTATGGGAAGAAGCGAAAAAAGAATTGGGACAAGATACAATTACAGTTGAATTACTAAACGATGATGATGGTAGTCGGAAAAAAGTTGGCGACTTTATTAAAGAAGAGCTTGAGAAAAATTTACCTGGAATTAAAGTGAATTTAAAACAACAACCATATAAACAAAAATTAGATTTAGAGAAAAAATTACAGTATGAGTTTTCTTTATCGGCATGGAGTCCGGATTATCCAGATCCAATGACGTATATTGACATGTTTGTGACAGGAAGTTCATTTAATGAAATGGCGTACTCAAATCCAAAATATGATGACTTAGTTGCTAAGTCAAAAGGTGAGTTGTTAAAAGACGATGCTGCACGCTGGAAAGCACTGGCTGAAGCAGAAAAAATCTTAATTGGAGAAGATGTTGCAATTTCACCTACTTATCAGCAAAGTACCGCATATTTGGAAAAACCATATGTAAAAGGAATTGCAAACCATACATTCGGTGGAGATTTTAGTTATAAATGGGCATATGTTACAAAAAAATAGTAAAATAAGAGATGAGTGAATATTCGCTCATCTCTTATTTTGTAAGGAGGATTTATGTTGATAAACGGCCTTAATCATCTTTGTTTTTCAGTTTCAGATTTAGAAGAGTCTATTCAATTTTATGAAACAGTATTAGAGGGGAAGTTATTAGTAAAAGGAAGAAAACTTGCATATTTTGATGTATGTGGAGTGTGGATCGCACTCAATGAAGAAACAGATATTGCAAGAAATGAAATTCATCAGTCATATACACATCTTGCATTTTCTGTTCAACAAGAGGATTTTGTTCATCTATTAAAGCGCTTAGAGGAAAATAAAGTTCATATTTTACAAGGAAGAGAACGTGATGTAAGAGACTGTCAGTCTATTTATTTTATTGATCCAGATGGACATAAGTTTGAATTTCATTCAGGTACATTAGAGGATCGCTTGAAGTATTATAAGGAAGAGAAACCACATATGAAATTTTATTGATGAATAAGGGGATGGGGGAGAGTATGCATGCTCTTGTTATTGGTGGCACAGGGATGCTGAAAAACGTATCTGTTTGGCTTTGTAATCAAGAGTTTTACGTTTCTATTATTGGGCGAGATAAAGATAAGTTAGAAGGTGTAAAGAATACATGTAATGCTCCAAAAATTGAATTACATTCTAAATCATATAGTCTGTTTCATATATTAGGGAGTAGTGCTTCTCGATTGGAACGCCGAAAAATAGAGAGTCCTTTATGTAATTATCATAGAGTTATATTAGGATTTATTTTACAAGGTGAACATTCAAGATGGTTGACTCATGAAGAAATTGCTGAAGGGGTTATAGCAGGAATTCAGAGTAAAGAAGATGAGTATATTGTAGGGACAATAGAGCCATGGGGATTACGACCAATTTTATGAGGAGGAAGGAAACGAATGAAAACGACTTTATATGTAACACGTCATGGAGAAACAGAATGGAATATAGCAAGGCGTATGCAAGGAAGAAAGAACTCGAATTTAACTGAGAAAGGAATGCTACAAGCAAAACAGTTAGGGGAACGTATAAAGGATATACCACTTCATGCGATATATAGTAGTCCAAGTGGAAGAACCATGCATACCGCAGAGTTAATCAAGGGTGAGCGAAGTATTCCGATTATAGCTGATGAACACTTTTACGAGATTAATATGGGGAGCTGGGAAGGACAAATGTTAGCGGATTTGGAAGCGCAGTATCCGGAGGAAGTACATGTGTTTTGGAATGAACCACATCGCTTTTGTTCGACATCGGGCGAAAATTTTTATGATGTGCATAGTAGGGTGATGGAAGGAGTAAGCCTTCTTTTAGAAAAACATAGTGGACAAAATATTTTAATCGTATCACACGCAGCAGCTGCAAAATTGTTGGTGGGGCATTTTGCGGGTCTTTCTGTTGAACAAGTGTGGGACGATCCATTTATGCATAGTGCGAGCCTAAGTGTTATTGAATTTGAAGAAAAAAAGGCTAGCGTGAAACAGTTTGCTGATATAAGTCATTTCCAGCAAGCATAAAAAGACCGCGAGAGCGGTCTTTTAACAAGAAGGCATAAAGGATTAGCAATTACGCTTTTTATACCAGAAGTGATCGAATTTTTTCTTCTTTTTACAGAATGAATGTTTGTGATCATGGCAACTTGAATGAGAGTCATCATCACAGAATGAATCTTTGCGATGATCACAATCATGATCACGATAAAATACAGATTTTTTACAAAACCATCGTTTTGTCCAGAAAAATTTCTTTTCAAAGCGAACGCATTTTGTAACGAGTTTACATTTTTTTACGCGTGTAACTTTTGTAACAAACGTACATTTTTTTACACGTGTAATCTTTGTAACAAATGTACATTTTTTAATACGCTTACAGCGTGTTCTTGGACAATCACAATCTTTATGACAATCACAATCTTCATTTGAATGTTCTTCATCGTACTCAAAAGAAGATGGGTCTTGATGTAAAAACTCCTCCATCCCCGCACTTTTGATTTCCTCGACGGCTTTTTGAATATCACGTTTCATAGAAATCCTCCTTATCGCTTATAAAATGAAAAAGTGGCCTTTTGTGGCCTTTTACATTAATCATGATATGAAAGTGTTTATCACCCTGTATGTGACAAGAGTTTAATTGTTATAGAAAATAGGTAGATAGCGGATGTATGGACAAAATCATGAGCATACATTGAATGAAGAGAAAGAGAAGAAGAAGGGATGGGAGAACATGTTGCCTTCTTATGACTTTTTTATTCATCCAATGTATCTTGTTGAACTAAAAAAGGACATTTGGTCTGATAATCCAGTGCCTGCTAAGTTAACGTACGGAAAAAGAAAGTATGATATTGACATTGTATACCGGGGAGCGCATATTCGAGAATTTGATAAAAAATCATATCAAGTTATGTTCTATAAACCGAAACAATTTCAAGGGGTAAAAGAGTTTCATTTGAATTCAGAGTTCAAGGATCCGTCACTTATAAGAAATAAATTATCACTTGACTTCTTTAGTGATATTGGTGTATTATCGCCAAAATCACAGCATGTTTTTATTAAAATCAATGGTCAAATTCAAGGGGTATATTTACAATTAGAATCTGTAGATGAAAACTTTTTGAAAAGCCGTAAATTACCGAGTGGATCAATTTATTATGCAATTGATGATGATGCGAATTTTTCATTAATAAGTGAGCGTGAAAAGGATGTTAAAACAAATCTATCTGCAGGTTACGAGTTTAAATGTGCAAATGAACATAGTGAAGAGCAGCTTAGTGAATTTGTTTATCAGGCAAATGTACTATCACGAGAAAAATATGAAAAAGGAATTGTAAATTATCTTGATGTTGAAAAGTATTTGCGGTGGTTAGCAGGTGTTATTTTGACTCAAAACTTTGATGGTTTTGTTCATAACTATGCATTGTATCATAATGATGAAACGAGTTTATTTGAAATAATCCCATGGGACTATGACGCTACATGGGGACGTGATGTAGAGGGAAGGCCACTTAACCATGAATACATTCGAATACAAGGATATAATACGTTGAGTGCCAGAATTCTTGATATACCGGTATTTCGAAAACAATACCGCAATATTCTTGAAGAAATTTTGGAAGAAAAATTCACAATTTCTTTTATAAAGCCGAAAGTAGATGAGATGTGTGAAGCGATTCGTCCATACCTTATACAAGATCCCTATATGAAAGATAAAATAGATATTTTTGATCAAGAAGCAGAGTTTATTTTTCAATATATAAATAAGCGGCGTGAATATATACATGAACATTTAGATGAGTTGTCATAAAGTGAAAGTTTAATCAGTGGGGGCTTACTGCTCGCAAATATATAAATGTGGATTGAAAGACCTACATAAACCCCTTCCTTTTATGTAGGAGAGAGGATCCGCTCATGGGTAGTCGCCCATGTCATGTGAAAACAGAAGGAGAAAACGAGTGAAGACCTTCTTTTCTTTTCATAACCGTGGCTTATATGTCGGAAAATTAAAATGGATATATATAGCAAGATAAAACAAGAAAGAGGTTGATATATTGTCAATCTCTTTCTTGTTTTATAGAAATTCAAATTAAAAAATCGATATTAAACTCTTTCTTTTTAGGCGGAGAGCATCCGGTTATGCATAGAAACAATCGTATCCTCTTCCGCCCCATGCCAAGTCAAAATAGGGAGAGAACATGAGTGCAAGTAACCTTTTCTTCTTCGTAGCAGCAACCTGTATGTCGGAAAATCAAAATAGATTAATATATTTCATAAAAAAAAACACTAGACTTTTATAAAATTATTTGATTTCTTTTAAATTTTGCGTGAATAGGATACTATTTGTGTAGGTGAGGTAAATAAATGCAAATATTATATTATTTATAGGATGGTGAGAATATGGAAGCGAAATGGATCGATTGGGTAAAACAAATACAAGCCATTGCTCAGGCGGGTTTAACGTATTCAAAAGATGTGTATGATATTGAACGTTTCGGGCAATTACGTGATCTTTCAGTTACGATGATGTCTCATTACACGAAGACTGATTGGGAAGTGGTAGAAAAATTATTTGCTAATGAAACAGGTTATCAAACACCGAAAGTAGATATTCGGGCTGTCGTATATAAGGATGACAAATTATTATTTGTGAAAGAAACAAGTGATGGGAAATGGGCTCTTCCAGGTGGATGGGCGGATGTTGGTTATACGCCAACAGAAGTGGCAGCAAAAGAGGTTTGGGAAGAAACGGGCTATAAAGTTGACCATTTTCGATTATTAGCAGTATTTGACAAAGAAAAGTATTTTCCATCGCCAGCAGCAACACATGTATATAAAATATTCATTGGTTGTGAAATCGTTGGAGGAGAAAAACAAACAGGTATTGAAACAGAGGAAGTAAACTTTTTTGGTGAAAACGAAATCCCAGAGTTATCAACCGCTAGAAATACAGAGTGGCAAATTAAAGAAATGTTTGCTTGTATGAAAGATAGAAATAAAAATGCCATACTTGATTAAGAAAAAGGTGTACAGGTAATATTTAGTATCTTTCACCGTGTATAAATCTCTTTTTTCCTCTACTTGTGTCTGGTATATTTGTAAAGAAGTGTACATATTTTGGTAGAGAATGAGGAATATATTGGCATACATAAATCTTTGTGAGATAATAGGAAGGTATGTGAGCAGAAAAGGAGATAGGAAAGCAAATGTTAGCGAATTTAATAGAGCAGTTGTTGCAATTTTTTGCAAGTTTAGGGTACTTTGGTGTTGCCTTAGGATTAATGATTGAAATCATTCCGAGTGAGATCGTCCTTTCTTATGCTGGCTTTTTAGTCGCGCAAGGTAAAATAAGTTTCGTTGGTGCAGTTATCGCCGGTACAATTGGTGGTACATTAGCACAAATCTTTTTATATTGGTTAGGGTATTACGGAGGACGTCCAGTAGTTGAAAAGTATGGTAAATATTTATTGATTAACAAGCATCACTTAGATGTAGCTGAAAGTTGGTTTAAACGTTATGGCGCGGGAGTAATCTTCTCTGCTCGCTTCATTCCAGTTGTACGTCATGCTATTTCAATACCAGCAGGATTAGCGAAAATGCCATTAAAACTTTTCACAGTATATACTGTAGTTGCGATTATTCCATGGTCAATTCTCTTTATTTATTTAGGAGAAAAACTAGGTGGAAATTGGCGTCATATTAAAGAATATGCAGCGGATTATACGCATTACATAATTATTGGAGCGGTACTCTTTATAGCACTTTATTTCGGTTTGAAAGTTTTGAAAAAGAGAAAAACTGTTCGTTAAAGTCAATGATTTCATTGGCTTTTTTTCATGTGTTTTAGTTCTAAAATAAAGAAGTTGTCCATAATGTGTAGTAATAAAGCGTAGCGGAGGAATGAAATGAAAGGATCACCGTTTTTACGTGGAACATTATTTTTAACGATGGCAACGATGATATCTAAAATGCTCGGATTTATATATGTTATTCCGTTTACGGCAATGGTTGGTACGAGCGGATATGTATTATATACGTATGCATATCGGCCGTATACGATTATGTTAAGTATTGCAACGATGGGATTGCCACTTGCTGTTTCTAAAATGGTTTCAAAATATGATGAGCTAAATGATTATCATACGGTAAAACGGGTGTTGAAAAGTGGAATGTTTTTCATGATTTTTATGGGGACTGTTTCATTTCTAGTTCTTTATATGTTAGCACCGTATCTTGCGAAGCTAGTGATTGATGGAAGTGATCAAACTGGTAATAGTATGACTGCTGTTACGTATAATATTCAAATTGTTAGTTTTGCTTTATTGATTGTACCAGTGATGAGTTTATTACGTGGTTTTTTTCAAGGGTTTCAATCTATGGGGCCATCAGCATCTAGTGTAGTTGTGGAACAGTTTTTTCGTGTGTTAACAATTTTAATAGGAAGCTTTGTTGTGTTGCATGTTTTGAAAGCGTCTGTTTCGTTAGCTGTTGGAGTCTCAACTTTTGGAGCATTCATGGGAGCAGTAGCGGGATTAACCGTTTTGATTGGGTTTTATATGAGAAGAAGGAAATACTTAAAGCAAAAAGAGATTGCAAGTATTCCGCAAACAACGAAGTCTTTTTTTGCTTTATATAAAGAGCTATTTACGTATTCAATCCCATTTGTTGCTGTTGGACTCGCGATTCCGTTGTATCAAACAATTGATACGTTTACAATCAATAAACTGTTAATAGAGATAGGTTATGTACAAAGCGAGGCCGAAAAAATAAATGCGATAATTGGGCTTGTACAAATGGTTGTACTTATTCCTGTATCCGTTGCAACAGCTTTTAGTATGTCTCTCGTTCCTGAGATGACGAAAGCTTATACAGCTGGAAATGAACAATTACTATATAAACATTTCACGAAAACAAATATACTTGTTGTAGGGATTACTATTCCGGCAGCAATCGGAATGATGGTATTAGCAAAACCTATCTACACTCTTTTATTTGGAATAGGAAATGATCCAAGTGTAGGAAGTGTTGTTTTACAGTACTACGCACCAGCATGTATATTGTTTTCGTTATTTACAGTTACTGCTGCGATGTTGCAGGGGGTTGATCAACAACAAAAAACAGTTCTAGGTTTAAGCTTAGGAATTATAGTAAAGGTCGTACTAAATATTGTATTATTGCCGCACTTTGACTATACCAGTTTTATCATCTCAACATATGCAGGCTACACTGTTTCAGTGACGTTTAACTTGTGGATGCTTTCTAAATATGTTATAAAGGCAACATGAGCTTTCGAAAAGGCAGAGCAATCTCTGTCTTTTTCTATTTTGAAAGAAATTGTGAAGAAAAGCGTTTTCAAAATAATTTTCTATTGAAATTTGAACGTTTGTTTCATATGCTGAAAATAGCGGTTCAAAAACTGTTGTTTAAGTGAGGTAGATTCCCACATGTAAAAAGAATCGGGGTGATAGTATGTTAAATATTTATTTAACAGACCGAAACGGAAAACTACAAGAAATAGAAGAAATTCAAAAAGGTTGTTGGATTAATGTACTCCATCCAACAGAAGAAGAAATTCAATTTCTCGTGCAAACATTGAATGTAGAATTGGATTTTATTAAAGACCCTTTGGATGATGAAGAACGATCCAGGATTGAAAAAGAGGACGATAATGCATTAATTATCGTTGATATTCCAACAGTAAGGCATGATGAAGAAGGAAATTCAATATACGATACAATTCCAATTGGTATGATTGTAATGCCAGAATGCTTCGTTACAATCTGTTTAGAAGAAAATCCAATTTTCGAACGATTTATTAATCAGCGTATTAAAGAATTTTATACTTTTAAAAAGACTCGTTTTGCACTGCAGCTCTTATATACGATTTCTACTTATTATTTACGATATTTAAAACAAATTAATCGAAAAACAATCGACTTAGAGCACGAGTTAAATAAGTCGATGAAAAATAAAGAGATTTTTACATTACTCGGTCTTGAAAAGAGTTTAGTGTATTTTACAACATCTTTAAAAGCAAACAAAATTGTTATTCAAAAGTTAATGCGTAATAATACGTTTATTAAAATGTATGAAGATGATCAAGATTTATTAGAAGATGTGTTAATTGAAAATAAACAGGCTATTGAAATGGCTGAAATATATAGTAATATTTTAAGTGGTATGATGAATACGTTTAGTTCCGTTATTTCGAATAACTTAAACAGTGTTATGAAGTTATTGACTTCTATTACGATTATTTTATCATTGCCGACAATGGTTTCAAGCTTCTTCGGAATGAACGTGACGATTCCTTTGCAAGAAAATCCGCATGGTTTTATAATTGTAATGATTATATGTGCAACATTATCTTGCACTTTAGCGTTTATTTTTTGGAAAAAACGTTATTTTTAACGTTCAAGAAAGCTGCTCTAGCATAGTTATGAAACTGCGCTAGAGCAGCTTTTTTGCTTATAGTGATGGCTTTTTAGTATGTGGAATATTGTTGTAAATAAATGGGATATTATTATTTTAAAATTTTATAAGACTTGTTCAAATTGTTATTTGACGTTAAAATTACATATTGTTAATGAAAAGATGGAGGAAATACATCATGGAATTGTTTCAGTTACCGAAAGCATTCCTGCAAATGAATACGATTTTCATCTCAATTTTAATTGAAGCACTACCATTTGTGCTAATTGGTGTATTTATTTCAGGATTCATTCAAATGTTTGTGACAGAAGATATGGTGGCAAAATGGATGCCAAAAAATCGATTTCTGTCTGTTTTATTGGCTACTTTTCTTGGCATGATGTTTCCAGGTTGTGAATGTGGAATCGTTCCGATTGTAAGGCGTTTAATTGGGAAAGGTGTCCCGCCATATGCTGGAATTGCATTTATGTTAACAGGGCCAATTATTAACCCGGTCGTATTATTTGCAACATATGTTGCGTTTGGAAGTAGTATGCATATGGTATGGTATCGTTCAATTGTGGCAATTATTGTCGCAATTATTGTTGGACTTATATTATCATTTATGTTTAAAGATCATCAACTACGTGATGACCATTTTCCGGAAGTGGATCATAAGCGTCCGCTGCGTAAAAAAATGTGGGATGTTTGTACACATGCGGTTGAAGAGTTTTTCTCAATGGGAAAATACTTAGTTATGGGAGCGTTAATTGCTGCTGCTGTTCAAACGTTTGTACAAACTTCAACACTGCTTGATATAGGTCAAGGGCCGTTTTCTTCATCAGCTGTTATGATGGGACTTGCTTTTATTTTATCACTATGTTCAGAAGCGGATGCCTTTATTGCTTCCTCGTTCCAAAGTACGTTTTCAACAGCGTCACTTGTCGCGTTCCTCGTATATGGACCGATGGTGGATATTAAAAATATGTTTATGATGCTTGCGACATTTAAAACGAAATTTGTAATTGTTGTGACTGTGACTGTTACACTCGTTGTTTATGCAAGCTCACTACTCATTTATGCGATGGGGTGGTAGGTTATGTTTCGAGCATATATTTTACTCGGGTTTACAATTTTAATTGCACAACTTCATATTTCTGGAAATATAACGAAATATATTAATATGAAGTACGCGTATTTATCAACAACTGCTGCAATTATTTTAGGATTTTTAACAATTGTTCAAATTATTGTTGTTTTCCAAAAGGAACATCAAAAGGAAAAGGATCAGCATAATTGTGGTTGCGATCATAGTCACTGTGGACATGATCATTCAAAAGATGAGAATACATGGTGGAAACGTACTTTTTCGTATACCTTATTTTGTTTTCCTATTATTACAGGGTTATTCTTTCCAATCGCGACATTAGATTCGGACATTGTGAAAGCAAAAGGGTTTCATTTTCCAGTTTCACAACCAGATAGTCAAGATCCATTTATGAGAAGACAATTTTTAAGACCGGATACGAGTATTTATTATGCGAAAGAAGGATACAGAGATGTAATGGAGAAAGGGAAAAAGCAATTTGTAAATAAAGATAAAGTTGCTTTAAATGATGAGAACTTCTTAAAAGGAATGGAAACAATCTATAATTATCCTGGAGAATTTACAGGAAAGAAACTTACTTTTAAAGGATTTGTCTTCCGAGATGATTCTGCAAAGAAAGAGCAATACTTCTTATTCCGCTTTGGTATTATTCACTGCGTAGCCGATTCAGGTGTATATGGTATGCTGGTGAAAAAACCAGAGGGAGTAGAATGGAAAAACGATGATTGGATTGAAGTAGAAGGTGAAATTTCAACTGAGTTTTATCAACCATTCCACGCAAACATTCCGGTTTTAGAAGTAACAAAGTGGAATAAAGTTGAACAGCCGAAAGAACAATATGTATTTAGAGGAGCCGATTGATTATAATCGGTTCTTTATTATTGCAACGTTATTAACTTTATAAGTGATATGAAATGAAAAGCGGACACCTAAATTTAGGTGTCCGCTTTTATAGTTTTTTCATCTACATATCGCCTTAGAGGAGCTAATTAGCAAAAGCAAGCAGCGCCGACGATAATTAAGAGGATAAATAATACAACAAGTAACGCAAATCCATTTCCATGTGCGAAGCCCATTTTATTTCCTCCTTTTATTGTAAGATACAACATACAATATGCAAATTCACTCTTGTTTGACAGGGACATATATCACGAATTTGTGGATTTTTCTTGTATGTTAACGTAAGAAAAAGGAAAGATATAGAAATGACGGCTTTTGAAGAAAGGGTTTTATCCATGAAAAAATGTATAACCATCTTGTTATGTATCATAGGTGTAGTCATATGGATGAACATCGATCTAGAAATGGGGAAGAAAATGACGAATCAACTTGAAATATCACAAATTCGAAATGGGAATTTTCAATTGTATACAAACGGGGAAGATTTGAATCGAAACTTGTTTGAAGATATAAATCGTGCTGAAAAATTTGTTTATCTTCATTTTTATATTGTAGGTAAAGATAAAGTAAGTCGTGATTTCTTACAACTATTAGAGAGAAAAGCATTGAGTGGTATAGATGTGAAATTATCAGTGGACCGTATTGGTGGCTATAAAATTAAGAAAAAAGTGATTCAACGCTTAAAAGAAAAGGGTGTTAAGTTTACTTTTAGTAAAAAACCTAAATTAAAGAATCTTTTTTATTCACTGCATCAACGTAATCATCGTCGTATTGCAGTGATTGATGGGAAAGTTTCTTATGTTGGTGGTTTTAACATTGGAGAGGAGTATCTCGGAAAGGATCCTAAATTCGGGAGATGGCGTGATTATCAACTGCGTATTGAAGGAGATGGAGCAGTTGATATGGAGCGGAAATTTGCAGAAGATTGGCATACGGATACTGGTGAAAAGCTTTCTTTATATAAAGGGAATTCTATACAAGGAAGTGCAAAATATCAGTATATATTTTCTGATGGAAAAGGATTTTGGAAAGAGTATAGTGGACTATTGAAGCAGGCTAAAAAGTCAATTGTTATTGCAACGCCATACTTTGTACCAGGAAAAGAAATGATAAGTGTTTTGCAAGAGGCATTACAGCGTGGAGTTGCTGTAAAAATTCTTGTTCCTTTTAAAAGTGATGCACTGTTGTTAAAACAAGCTGCTTATCCACATTTAAAAAAGATGCTAGATGAAGGAGCGGAAATTTATCAATACCGAGATGGCTTTTTTCATGGGAAGGTGACAATCATTGATGATATAAGTGCTGATGTAGGGACAGCAAATTTTGATATGCGTAGTTTTTATATAAATACAGAATCAGACTGTTTTATCTATGATAAAGCAGTTGTTGCGGAAGTATGGGGGAAATTACAGAAGGATTTTCATGATTCTAAACGATTAACGGACAAAGATTTTGACAAAATTAGTAGTTGGGATTGGTTTCTAGCAAAGGTGGCAAATGTTCTGGCTTTCTATTTATAGGCATATATTTAGAAGAAGGGGGGAGCTATAATATGAGATGCATGGAAGAATTAATGAAGTGTAGTTATGAAGTGATTCATATGATTGGTGAGTGTATGAATAAGGTGAATGATGAAGAACTAGGAAATATATTAAAACAACATTTGCCCTATATTTTACAAGCTTACAATGAACAGGTAAATTTTCAAGAGGGTGAAAATGTACAGCATATAATTTGTGAACAACTGGAGTCTCCCCTTATACAAAATAACATACCAATGAAAGATACCAATAAAAGCGATATCGAAATTGCTATTTCTTATATTTCAAATTTAAAAAGATTAGCACTCAGGTTTGCCCAAGTTGCAGTAGAAGTTGCAAATCCAGAGTTTCGATCTTTTCTGGAAAGTTGTTTCGTTAAAATGAATCGGTATGCATATAGTGTATGGCAATACGTTGTGAAAAGAGAATATAAGATTGGACATATATACGAAAATGAAAAATTTGCATAAAAAACGAGACGGAATAGTAACCGTCTTGTTTTTTTATATAAGAATTATAAACTTTTCACCATTCCACCATCAACAAGAAAAGATTGTCCGGTCATATAAGTATTTGCATCAGATGCAAGGAATGTAGCAAATTTAGCGAATTCACTAGGACGACCATATCTTCCAAGAGGTATAATTGCTTCGTATTGTTTTTGAACGTCTTCTACTGCAATTCCACGTTTTTCGGCAGCTGTTTCATCGAGAGATGCGATGCGGTCTGTAGCAATACGTCCTGGAGCAATGGTATTAATTAAAATGTTATATGGAGCAAGCTCGGATGCTAATGTTTTTGCTAAACCTGTAATGCCGACGCGGAATGTATTTGATAATAGTAATCCGGGAATAGGCTCTTTAATGGAAGACGATGCAATGTTAATAATTTTCCCACCTTTCTGTTTCATATATGGAAGTACTTCACGAATCATACGAACGTAGCTTAATAAATTAAGTTCAAATGAATTGTACCAATCTTCGTCTGTTAATTGTTCAAATGTACCGGGCTTAGGACCGCCGGCATTGTTTACTAAAATATCAATTGCACCAAAGGTTTGTACAGTATATTCTACGGCTTGTTTTATACTTTCTTTATTTGTAACATCACAAACTATATACATGGCGGTACCTTTATTAAGCGTGATTAATTCTGTTTGTAAAGATGCTAGCTTTTCCTCATTACGACTAAGTAGCATAACGTTTGTTCCTTCTTTTATGAGCTCCGTAGCAATTGCTTTTCCTAATCCTTGACTAGAAGCGACAACTAGAGCAGTTTTTCCAGCTAATCCAAGTTCCATATGTATCAACCTTTCTGTTTTATATTACTTTTATTATATGTGAAAACACTGAGAAATTAAAAAGATAAGATTGATGTTATCAGAAAATTTACAAACATTTACCGTATCTTTACTCTTTTCTCATATTTCCTTCAAAAAAGAGAAGTAATATGAGATTGTACATATTCTATCAAAAGGGGGATAAGCAAATGAATAAATGGGTTAAATCTTTAACTGTAATGGCACTTGCGAGCTCTTTATTTCTGGTAGGTTGTAATAATAATGGTGAGGAAGAGAAGAAAGAGGAAGAAACAACAACGCAGCAAGATGAGAAGACAGATCAGGAAACGAGTAAAGATAGCAATTCTTCAGATTCAAAGGAAAAAAAATAATAGCATAGTATTGTATAGTGGAGCTTCCTCAGGTGATGAGGAAGCTTTTTTAGTTGTATATTTTTCGTTTTTGAGAAAAAATAGAGAGAAATAGAGAATAAGGAGCAGAGAGATGAAAATATGCATATTTGGAGCAACTGGAAGAGTTGGGTCACAGTTAATGAAACTAGCATTAAAAGATTCACATGATGTCACAGTATTAGTTCGTAATCAAAATAAGCTTGTAGTAAAACATAACAATCTACATATAGTAGAAGGGGATGTATTACAGGAAAATGATGTGAAGAAAGCGTTAAAGGGGGCTGATATCGTTTTAAGTGCTCTTGGAACTGATGGGAATGGAACCTTATCGGACAGCATGCCTAGTATTATAAAACATATGAAAGAAGATAAGATAACAAGGATTATTGCAATAGGAACTGCTGGCATTTTACAAGCACGAACAAATCCGAAGATATATCGGTTTCAATCGGATGAATCAAAAAGAAGAAGTACGATAGCTGCTGAGGATCATTTATCAGCTTATGTAGCATTAAAAAATAGTGGACTATGCTGGACCGTTGTTTGTCCTACACATTTAGTTGATGGTGAAGAAACAGGGACATACCGGACAGAGATAAATATGTTACCACTGGATGGATCGAAAATTACGATAGGAGATACGGCGCGTTTTGCGTGGTCTTTAATCAAAGAAGAAGTATATGAAAATAGCCGCGTAGGCATTGCATATTAAAAAACCATCCCTGAAAAGGGATGGTTAAAAAAGAATGTAACATACAAAAATGATAATCATAATAATTTGTAAAATCGCTTTTGCCACTGTACTGCTTAAAAAGCCGACGACTGTAGCAATTCCTACCATAAACGCTTCTTGCGGTGTTTTTTTATGCATTATTTCTGTCACGAAAACTGATAGAAATGGAATGATAATGAGACCAAATGGTGGGAAGAAAAAGGAACCGACAATAATAGAAATCATTCCCACGCGTTCGCTCCATTTGGTACTTCCGTATTTTTTTAAGAAGTATCCATTTGCAATAAAATCAGCAACGAAAATAATGATGGTAAAAATGATTTGGAGGATCCAAAAACTTGTTGTTAGCTCCCCGCCATTTATACCAAAATGATAAATAAGATATCCAGCCCACAGTGCAAGTATGCCAGGGATAATTGGATAGATAAACGCAATAAACGATATGATAAAACAAGCAATTATACAAAGTGTTAATAAAACAGTCACTTTATATCTCCTTTTTACTATCTAGTTTATGTACAGCAACTTTCTTAATTTGATGCCCGTCAAGTTCTAAAGCTTTAAATTGGAAACCAGCATATTCAATTGAATATCCAGGTTCAATATTTAGATCAACAGCTTGGGAGAGTAGCCAGCCACCAATTGTATCTAAATCACTATCATCAATATGTAAACCAAACATATCATTTACTTCTGAAATGAGTACTTTTCCATCTAGTACAGTGAGTTTTGGCGTGCGCTTTTCAATCATTGGTGATTCATCTGCATCAAACTCATCTTGAATTTCACCAATAATTTCTTCAATAATATCCTCCATTGTTAATAGTCCAGCTGTTCCGCCGTATTCATCCATTACAATTGCCATTTGCACACGGTTCTTTTGAAGATGAATTAATGTTTTACGGATGGGCACTGTTTCAAATACAGTTAAGACTGGATGTATATAAGCTTCTAAAGGTTTATGAATCCCCTTCGTTTGATCGTGAAAAATTTCTTTTGTATTTAGCATCCCGATAATATCATCTTTATCTTTTTCAATAATCGGATAACGTGTATATTTTTCAGATGCCACGATGTCCATATTTTCTTCTAATGTATTTTCGATAGATAGACAAACCATTTCTGTACGAGGTACCATAATCTCTTTGGCAACACGATCATCAAATTCGAAAATATTATTTACATATTTATATTCAGTTTGATTAATTTCACCACTTTTAAAGCTTTCACCTAAAATCAATCGTAATTCTTCTTCTGAGTGAGCAAGTTCATTTTCTTTTGCTGGTTCTAAGCCAAATAGTTTTGTAAAGAATACGGCTGTACTATTAAGCAACCAAATGAAAGGATACATGATTCGATCAAACCAAATGAGTGGCTTAGCAAATTTCAATGCAATTGCTTCAGCTTTTTGAATCGCGAAAGATTTTGGAACAAGTTCCCCTAATACAACATGGAAAAAAGTAATGATACTAAATGCAATGATGAATGATAGTGTATTAGCCATTGTGCCAGTAATGTTTACTTTTTCAAATAAGGGTCGTAGTAAGTGTTCTACAGTTGGTTCGCCAAGCCAACCGAGTCCTAAAGAAGTGATGGTAATACCAAGCTGACATGCTGATAAGTACACATCTAAGTTAGAAACAACACTTCTGGCAGCTAATGCTTGCTTATTTCCTTCATTTGCAAGCTGATCAATTCGGCTTTTTCGTACTTTTACCACCGCAAATTCAGATGCCACGAAAAAGCCAGAAATGAGAATAAGTACAAAAATGAGAAAAATATTTAATATGTCCAAGTGTGTTCTCTACCCCGAAGCGGGAATAAAGATGTCACCTCCTGCAAGTATGTTATACTTTTATAATAAATCGAAATGAAAATAATAGTCAAAGGAAATGAGTAAATATTGGAATTTTTTTCTAAACATTCATGAATTTGTTGGTATTTTACCCTGAATAAAAGGGGAATAACCCTCCATTTTGAAAAGGAGGGAGCTTGTTTAAAGTTAATTTATTTAATTATTGTTTTTGAGATAGCGTAAGTTTGATGTTTAGACTGGTTTGTTGTCCATGCAGATTGAAGAAAGGAAAGAATGATATACGGAATATAAATGAGTAGCAGTCCAATTGTAATAACAGTTGGTGAATTTCCTCCAAATTGAATCATAAATTGTAGCAATCCTTTCGTATGAAAAATACATTCCATATAAAAAAATGACAGAATAATGGAGCTTAAAATAGATTTATGGTTTGAAGCTATTGCCATAAATAGCGTATTAATAAGAAACGATGAATTACGTATATTATGTTCTTCAGTGTTATTTAAAAACGGAATCCATTTTTTGATTGCCTGTATAACGATAATCATTGATGTACTACATATGATGATGAGGGAAGAAAGAAATGGAATGGTTATGTACCTTGCAATGTATAAAGAAATTAAAATGATAGAACATTGTAATAGAGCAGTACTGAATGAGTATGGAATCCAGCGCAATATTGAAATGTACTTTTTAAATTGCTTTGGTGTTTTTAAGAATAAACGTCCAATTGCTAGGCTAACGAAAAAACCAATTGCTAGTGTGAGCGTAAAGCGAACGATTGATAAAAAGTATACTTCCCATATATAAGGGAATAGAAGGGGAGAGTGTCCTGGAACATGTACCGTTGTAGTAGAATCTATAATAGGTTGAGATGAAAAAAGAATGGATTCACGTATCCAATCAATCATTGGAATAGAAATGGACGGGAAATGAGCGAAATTATAAAAAATCCCAAGTAAACCTTTTAAATAAGAAGATTCATGCGTTAATAATATAGCGGGAAGAGGGCTTATGATAAGAATGATTAGGAATCCAATTAAAAAGCGATATGTGTAAGAACGAAATAATGAAGACATAATTGCTCACCTACTCTTTGAATATTCAGAAAATTCTTATTATTATTATTATTATTCTAACGTTTTTTTGGACAAGTTACAATATCTTTTTTTTTACATATGGGTATAAGTTACGATACTTAAGTAATTCATTTGCAGGAAGCTCGGCATTATTTACGAAGTTAAATATAATGATAAAAAGCGAAGCCCCATTTACAAAGGAAAACTTCCATCAGTGGAGGATTCATGAATGAGGATGTTACTTCTAGTTAATTCAGGATAATTTTTCTAGTCGGCAATTAGGTACAGAATGATAAGCTATTAACTTTTTCAAAAAATGAATCATTCATGAACAAATGATGACAACAATACAGGGAGTTTTCAGAAAAGTAAAATAAAACGTTTATTTTTTTCTGAAAATATAATATAGTTATGGCACAGAAAGTATTTTAACATAAGGAGGCTTTTTATGAGGATTAAAGGGAACTATGTGCCTAAAAAGGAAGTACTATTTTGTTCTAATTCATTTACAGTTGGAGAAGCGCTGGATCATTTAAATAAAACTGGTTATCGTTGTGTTCCAGTTTTAGATGCAAAACAAGGGAAATTTCTAGGAAATGTGTACAAAGTAGATATTTTAGAATATAAAGGATCGTTAGAAGATGATTTATCAGAATTGTTAAATGATAAAGAAGGGTATGTGAGGGAAGATTCTTCTTTCTTCAAAGTATTCTTTACTATTAAGAAGTTACCATACTTATCAGTAGTAGATGAAAAAGGGATATTCTTGGGGATTTTAACTCATAAAAAGGTGTTTGAACTATTAGAAGATGCATGGGGAGTTCATTCTAGTGTATACTCTGTCATGGTTGGAACGCAGGATTATAATGGAGCCATTCAAAAATTATCCACCGTTCTAAAAAAATATAGTGGTATTCAAAGTTTAATGACATTCGACAATAATGCTTTATTAGTGCGTAGAATTATGTTCACACTAGGTGAAGAATTTAAAGCAGAAGAGTTAGAAATTTTATTAAAGGATTTAGAAGATCATGGATTTCGTGTTGTATACGTAGAAGAAATGAATAATCCACGTGAAGTGGAAACAATAGAGTAGAAGATGAAAGGCCATCTGTATGATTTAGGTGGCTTTTCATTATATATAGGAAGAGAAAACCTATCGTTATTTAAAAATAACAAAATGAACAGTAGCTTATTTGTTTATAAAATATTTTTCTAAAAGAATAATGAAAGGTTTGCATACTATTTAGTTTTTCTAAAAATTTCGTATAAAAAATATGTTTTTATTTTTCAACTAAATGTGTTACTATATGTTTGACAAAAGCAAAGAGGTCTGACCTAGTAACTCTGTGGTATAACACTCTGATGTTTTGAATATTCTAAAAAATCAAAATTATTAATCAGAGTAAGAAAAGGGGAAATGGAGAAATTATGGGAAAAGACATTGCTTTTTAAGGGGTATATATAATCACTATGGATAGAGAGGAGGATGCATAGTATATTGTGAAAGAGACAAAAACAATGAAGACATGCTATGCAAAAGAGAGATGAAGGGACGATTAAGGCCAGGAGATACACTAGCAATCGGTTTAATGTTATTTGCATTATTTTTAGGAGCAGGAAATTTAATTTTCCCGCCGGTATTAGGTCAACAAGCAGGAGAAAATGTTTGGATTGCCACAATTGGATTCCTTGTGACAGGAGTCGGACTTCCTCTATTAGCTGTAACGGCTGTCGCTTTTGTAGAAGGGGATTTGAAAGCGCTATCTTCTAGAGTGCACCCCATATTTGCATTTATTTTCCCACTGATTAGTTATTTAGCAATTGGACCATTCTTTGCCATCCCACGTACAGGAGCGGTTTCTTTTGAAATGGGGATGAAACCATTTTTAACGGAAACAATGGCTTCAGAATGGTACATGTTGTTTCTCTACACAGCAGTTTTCTTCGGTATTACGTGGTACTTATCATTAAACCCATCAAAATTGATTGATTGGTTTGGCAAGTTTCTAACTCCATTATTAGTATTAATTGTTGCTGTAATTGTAGGGAAAGCCATTATCGATCCAATCGGAGCACCCGCTGCACCTATAGAGGCATATAAAGAGAATGCGTTTTTTGGTGGATTTATTCAAGGATACTTAACGATGGATGCGATTAGTGCACTTGTCTTTGGCATCGTTGTTGTACAAGTTATTCGTTCAAAAGGGATAAAAGAGAGTGGACAAATTGCAAAAACAACAATTGTATCCGGCATTATTGCTGTATTAGGTTTAACATTAATTTATTTATCACTTGCTTATCTTGGTTCGACAAGTACATCACTTGGCGTTTCTGATAATGGAGGTCTTATTTTAACGAAAGTTGTTAATGAGTTATATGGAACGAGTGGCAAAATATTATTGGCCCTTGTTATTACACTTGCTTGTTTAACAACTTCAGTTGGACTTACATCAGCGTGTGCAGGATTCTTTACAAATTTATTCCCAAAATTATCACATAAAATGATCGTGACATTGGTATGCGTGTTTAGTTTAGTTGTATCAAACTTAGGGTTAACACAGCTTATTGCTGTAACATTGCCAGTATTGATGATTATTTATCCTGTTGCGATTGTACTAATTGTACTGTCTTATTTCCATAAATGGATCGGACAGCGAAATACAATATATATCGGTGCAATTTTGGGCGCATTAGTAATTAGTATATTTAACGGCTTAGAAAGTGTAAATATTAAGTTCGATGCAATAACAAATGTCCTGCAAATGCTTCCTCTATATAAAGAAGGCATTGGATGGTTATTACCATCCTGTATTGGTGGGGTTATCGGTTACTTTTTATATAAACCAAATGAATCAAGTGAGTTACAAAAGAAAGGTGCTTAGGCATCTTTCTTTTTTAGAGGGAATTTGTATGTTTTGTCTAAATATTAGCTTGGAAGGAGTGATGAAATGGATAATTTTGAAGGTTTTTACAGTTAGATGTACGTGTAGGAACGATAAAAAAGCAGAAGAGTTTAAAGAAGCGCGTGTACCTGCGATTAAGTTAGAAATTGACTTTGGTGAACTTGGTATGAAGCAGTTCAGTGCTCAAATTACAGAATTTGTGAGCGGGAAAGCCCACGTGCTTTAGCCATGAAGTGGTCAATGCAGCTAGATATAAAAATCCCTAATGGAACACCAATTAGTTAATAGGGGAGAGGATTAAGAATGGATGTTGGAAAGGTCTATTTAGAATGTGCGATTTCAAACTTCAAGGCGATGCAAAAGCAAGGAGAACGGACACTTTTACAGTTATCATATGAACAAATCAGTTGGAAGCCTCATGAAGAAGCAAATAGTATTGCAATTATAATCAAACATTTACATGGGAATATGCGCTCAAGATGGACGGACTTTTTAACGACAGATGGTGAAAAGCTAGATCGAAATCGCGATGGTGAATTTGAAGGGGGTTATGCTTCAAAAGCAGAAGTGCTAATAGCATGGAAAGTAGGGTGCGAGTATGTTTTTCAAGCGCTGCAATCATTAACTCCGCAAGACCTTTTAAAGATCGTGCATATTCGAGGGGAAGCCCATAGTGTTATGCAAGCGATTGAAAGGCAGATTGCTCATTATGCATCACATATTGGACAAATTATTTATGTTGGAAAATTGCTGAAAGAAAAAGAGTGGAAGTGTTTAAGTATTCCGAAAGGACAGTCAAATCGCTATCAGCGAAAGTGACGTTCAATATAATAGTAAGAAATGAAATGGTATAGAGTAGGTACTAAAAAGAAGATCCAAATAACTGATGGATCGCTTATGGTTAAAATACTCCCTATAGCGAGAGTATACCAAATGAAATATGCTCCAAATAGCGTATTAATAGGAATAAAACTGGAAAAGAAAACTTGTTGGTTAAAACAAGTGTTGTGGAATAAGTAGATGCGTATGTAAAACATTGTGGTAACAAGATCTTGCTTTCTGGTAATTGTTTTTTTGCATTTATGACAAATAAAAGTTGGTCTCATTTTTACACTCCATTAAAAAATAGGTATTATGTTCTTCTTACATTTGTTACTAGTTTATAAATAAGGAGATATAAAGAATATACTCCTATATAAGCCCCGGTGATGAGAAATAATGGATTCAACAAGACACCGTGGATGGTTGTCATAAATACTAATCCGTGCAGCACAACATCATATATGCTAAAAGCAATTAGTACACCAAGTATATATAATGAAAGATATGCACAAATATCTAAGAAAACACGAATTTTAGGATGTGCTGCAAATAATAAAAAAACACCGGATAAAACAATAGGAACTATACCGATAATTAGCTTCAATTCATTTCACCTCTATGACAATATAGCCGAAATTTAGGCGGTCTATTCTCTATAGCTTGTACATAAGTTGGAACAGAGAGGGTGATGTTATGAATCGAGGCTTTTTTTATGTGAAACTAACAAGTGTACGTAAGCTTATTGTATTTGTTGTCCTTATGATGTTAGCAACTTTTTTTCTTATTAGTATGATGGTGACTTCATTGAAAGAAACAAAGTCAGCATATTTATATAATTGGTTGAATGAGTTATCAATGAATGGATATATGTATGTGATTGGAAAGGAAAATCATTATTTTACACAAGAATATCGAAATTTAAATCGAGATTTTTCGATTTCATCTTTTCTTTTTTCAACAGCGACAAATATTCGTTTTGATGATGTGCGTAGTTTCGTCGGAAAAGAACTTCCTGGGTTTGGAAAATATGATACAGAAATTGTCATTGCTGGTGAAGGGACCGATTATTCTAATTTACCAATAGAATCAAGTGTTCCGCTTGAAGAATTGGTGAAAGAAAGAACGGGAGAAACTGGACAGGTTCCTAAAACGGATACAAATAAAGAAAAGAAAGAACCTGCTCAAACGACGGGGAAAAGACAAGTTGCATTTATCTATCATTCTCACAGCTGGGAGTCTTATTTGCCGTTATTAAATTTGACAAATAATCCAAACGCAAATAAAGCGACGAGTTCTGTGACGAATATTTCTATTTTCGGAGATAGATTCCGTGAACAATTAGAAAATGAAGGAATAGGAGCAGTTCTTGATAAAACAGATGTTGGGAAGAGACTGATTAGTAGAGGGTTAAATGATACAAGTTCTTACAAAATGTCTCGGGAAATTGTACAGGAGGCGATGGCAGGCAATAAAGAACTACAATACTTTTTTGATTTACACCGGGATAGCGCTCGTAAAAATGTCACGACAAAAGCAATTGGAGATAAATCGTATGCGAAGCTTGCTTTTGTCATTGGAAAAGGGAATAAAAATTACGCCCAAAACTTACAATTAGCAACTGCACTACATGAAGCGATTAATAAAAAATATCCAGGTGTAAGTCGAGGAGTTATACAAAAGGGGTTTCAAACAGGGAACGGTGTTTATAATCAGGACTTGTCAGGACAAGCAATTTTAATTGAAGTAGGGGGTGTAGATAACACCTCTGAAGAATTAAATCGTTCCATCGATGTATTGGCGAAAGCATTTAGTGAATATTTTTGGCAAGCAGAAAAGGTGAATGGATAAACGTAGGCGTGGTGCTTACGTTTTTTTGTTCAAAAAGAATAGGAAAATAGGAACCAAGCTCTTTTTATAAAAAGAATTTTATCTTCATTATACTAATATCGAAATTTGTCTATTTCTCCTGTGAAAAATAGAAAGGTATTTCATAAAAAAATAGCGAAATCCTCTTTATAGATAAGACTTTTTTACATTATAAAATCGACAGGGTGATAGAGATGATACGAGAAATTCAAGTAGAGGACGCAGCAGCATTTTTATTGTTAGGAAAACAATTAGATGAAGAAACTTCTTTTATGTTATTGGAACCAGGGGAACGGAATATGACAGTGGAGCAGCAAGAAAGTATGATTAAACGCTTTATAGAAAACAATAATTCTACAATATTTGTAGCAGTAGAAGGTGAGCAATTAGTCGGATTTATTTTAGTTAATGGTGGTAATGTGCAAAGAAACAAACATGCAGCAGCGATTGTAATTAGAATTTTACAAGAGTATAGCGGAAAAGGAATTGGAACAGATTTGTTTAAAGAGGTAGAGATATGGGCAAAATTACATGATGTATGGCGTTTAAAACTAACAGTAATGGCCCATAATACGCGAGCTCAAGTACTATATAAAAAAGTAGGATTTGAACAAGAAGGTGTCAAAAAGCTTCTCTCATTGTTGGTGGGGAAAATATCGACGAGTATTATATGGCCAAATTATTAAAATAAGAGGTCGTTTTATGAAAAAAAGGTGGACACTGCTGAGTGTCGTAGTAGTTGCAATTATTATTGGAGTAGCAGGCATTAACTATAAAATGTATAAAGATAAGCAAGCACAAGAAGTGAATAGTATAGTTACATTTCCAAAAGAGCAAGAAACTATTGCTCAAGTAGAAGGAGATATTGCAGTTGTGAATAATCCGGATTCTATACTTGTGCTTGTAAATAAAAGTAGACGGTTACCGGATCGTTATAAGCCGCAAGATTTAGTCGTTCCAAAAGTGCGTTATTCAAGTGAAGGAGATCAAGAGAAGAAGAAAATGAGGAAAGAGGCAGCACAGGCACTTGAAAATATGTTCAAGCAAGGTGATCAAGAGAGGGTTTTTCTCTTTGCAGTCTCAGGTTTCAGGTCTTTTGATCGACAAAAAGCACTAAATACAATGTATAAGATTCAAGATGGAGAAGCGAAAACAGCGATGTCGAGTGCGGTACCAGGAACGAGTGAACATCAAACGGGACTCGCGATGGATATTACATCACAATCTGCCAAGTTTCAATTAGAAGCCATTTTTGGGGATACAAAAGAAGGGAAATGGCTAGCTGAAAATGCACATAAATTTGGCTTTGTCATCCGATATACAAAAGAGAAGGAATCGATTACGGGTTATCGGTATGAACCGTGGCATGTACGCTATGTAGGAAATCCACAAGCTACGTATTTATATGAAAATCAACTCACCTTAGAAGAAGCAATGAAATAATGAGTTGAGGGGAGAGGGGATAGATGACGATGTTATATAAGAAAAAGGTATACGCATACATTACAAGGGAGAAAGAAGGAGTTATGCAGCTACTTGTTTTTACACATCGTGATATGCCAGAAGCGGGTATACAGGTTCCGGGTGGAACAGTTGATGAGGGAGAAAAATTAGAAGAAGCAGTACTGCGTGAAGTGTTAGAAGAGTCGGGTTTACGGCATGTATATATAGAACGTTTCATTGGTGATTATATCATTCATGTGAAAGAAAAACAGGAATATCAAAAACGCCACTTTTTTCATATTTCGCTGCTAACACATGTAAAGGATACATGGGAACATATGGTAAGTGCGGGAGAGGACGACCGAGGCTTAGTGTTTTGTTATGAATGGGTTGATATCGAAAAATGCCCTGTATTAGCAGGAAATCAAGGCGAATTTATTTATTTACTTGAAGAGATGTATGTGAAATGAAAAGATTTGTTCATGCACTAAAAAACGTTTTAGACAGATTTTGTTCGTCTAAGACGTTTTTTTATTTTCCTTGAATGTGTAATCAAAGAGAAACATCCTTTTCTTGCTGCTTCGTATGTTTTAACAAAATAAAAGATAAACAAGCAGAGCATAAAATGAGAAAAGCAGCAATGATATATATTGTCAGGACACCGAACATATCGGTAATAATACCGACGCTTAGCATAGAAATTCCGGAAACAGCCGAAATAAGTGTGCCGTGAGCTGTATATATTTTTGATAATAGAGGTGGTGGCATGCTTGATTGTAAAACGGTTGTTTGAGAAATATCCCTAATTTGATAAGCAGGTCCCATTAGAATGCAAAGGAGCAGTGCAATAAATCCGTTGCTTGTTATGCCATATAAGAAAGTGAGCACACTAAATAGAAGTGATCCTAAAGCCATTGAGCGTATTAAGTTATTTTGAATATACGTACTTATTCGCCATGCTAATAATCCCCCAATTAATGTTCCGATATAGTAGCTTGTATTAATATAGCCCCACCATTCTTCTCCTTTATGAAGAGCGGTTGTTACATACGCCATCGTAATGCCCCCAATCCAAATCGTTCCAGCAAATGTTTCGATTAAATCCATATATATCACTGTACGGAGAGGTGGATGTTGGAATAATAGTTTCCAACCCTCTATTAAAGTAGCAAATTTAGAAGCTGACTTTTCTGTTGTTTGTTCAACTTGTATAGTGCGCAATGAAATGTATAATGCAATACATCCCAAAATCATTAATATGTTGTTTATCATAAGTGTAGAAGTAGCTCCAATGAAAAGGACAACTAAACTAGTGAACGAATAAGCAGCTGCTTGAACAATTTGTGTTGAAAAGGAAAAGACACTATTAACTTTTACTAATTTTTCTTGTGAGGTGAGGCGTGGAATAACAGCGTATAATAAAGGAGAACTCCAGCCCCCACATAATGAAATGAGAATAATAAAAATAAGAAGGGCAGTGATGTTAGATGATAGTAAGGGAAATAGTGCGGTTAAAAGAATCAAAAGGAAAGTCCTAATCCCTTGTAATGTAAAAAGTAAGGAATAAGATCGGAAACGGTTCATTAAAAGTGGTGCAGATATACTTGCAATAAAACTAGCGATGACTCCTAGTAATGGAAAAAGAGCAGTAATGGTAGCAGATTTGGTCGTTATATAAATATGAGTAGTAAGAATCATTACATACATAACATCAGCGAGAGTGATGCACATTTTGGAAAACCAGTAAAAAGACAATGATTGTTGGTGCAATATTAGTACCTCCATCCAAATGATAATTAATTTTTATTTATATTCATTATAATCTGATGAATAGAGTTTTGAAATAATTTTATTTTTTGTAACTTTTATACAGGGATTTTCATGTATAATAAAGAATATATTAATATACTATTTTAGCAATACTCATTGTAGCAGTGAATATGTATAGTAGCTTCCGTTGAAACGTCCTGTATTCATGAGGAGGACGTGATAAACAATTCTTTTTTTCATATACATATAGAAAATAAAAAAGAAAGTGAGGGTTGCATATGGCTGGATGGGTAATTTGGTTTATTATAGCTGGTATTTTATTTATCGCAGAAATGTTATCGATTACCTTTTACATGTTATGGCTTGGAATTGGAGCGGTTGTCGGAGGTCTAATTGCACTATTTGCCCCAGAAGCGCTATTCCTACAAGTTGTTGTAGGGGCGATTGTAAGTTTAACATTAACTTTCTTTACGAAACGAATCTCTAAAAATTTTCGAGAGGCGAAGGGGTTTACTGATACTGTCGATAAACTGACTGGCAAACAAGGAATTATCGTGCAAGCGATTACAACTGGAGAGAATGGAATTGTGAAAGTGGATGGAGATACTTGGACTGCGATTTCAGATGTTCCCATTTCCGCTGGAGAAAAAGTTATTGTTATAAAGAGGAGCAGCACTGTTTTACATGTGAAAAGGGAGAGTGAATAAAAATGGTAGCATTAACATTAACGATTATTTTTGCATTAATTGTTGTTGTATTTGTAGCATTAACAATTAAAATCATTTCACAACAAAAGGTGGCAGTTATTGAAAGATTTGGTAAATTCCAACGCATCATGCATCCGGGTTTAAACATTTTAATTCCTATTGTAGATCGTGTTCGTGTTTATCATGATTTACGTATTCAACAAACAAATGTACCGCCGCAAAAAGTGATTACGAAAGATAACGTACAAGTAGAAATTGATACGATTATTTTCTATCAAATCGTGGAACCGGAACTTGCAACATACGGTATTTCAAATTATGAATATGGTGTTCGTAATATTACATCTGCAACAATGCGTCAAATTATTGGTAAGATGGAACTGGATGAAACGTTATCAGGACGTGAAAAGATTTCAACAGAAATTCGTTTAGCACTCGATGAAGCGACAGAAAAATGGGGCGTTCGTATTGAACGTGTAGAAGTAGTGGATATTAATCCGCCAAAAGATGTGCAAGCAGCAATGGAAAAACAAATGAAAGCAGAGCGTAATAAGCGTGCAATTATTTTAGAAGCAGAAGCAGCGAAACAAGATAAAGTCCTTCGAGCTGAAGGGGAAAAACAAAGTAAAATCTTGATGGCTGAAGGGGATAAAGAAGCGCGTATTCGCGAAGCCGAAGGTATACGAGAAGCAAAAGAGCTGGAAGCACAAGGGGAAGCAAGAGCGATTGAAACGATTGCGAAAGCAGAACAAAACCGTATTGAATTAATACGTGAAGCTGACTTAGATGAACGCGTTCTTGCTTATAAATCATTTGAGTCATTGGCCGAGGTTGCAAAAGGACCTGCCAATAAAGTCTTCATTCCATCAAATGCAATTGAAACACTTGGTACACTTGGTGCAATTGGAGAAATTTTTAAAGAAAAACAAGCGAAAAAATTGCCTTCTTCTGATACACCGAAAGAACAATAGCAACGAGAAAGAGAAATGGGCTGCCATTTCTCTTTTTTGTTTAGGAGGTGATGGAGTGAACCGAACTTTGAAAGTTTTGGAAATCTGCGGAACTGTAGCATTTACATTGATTTGGTGCTGGGTGATGAAAGATATTATTTTTCATACATACTTAAATTATTCTGTTTGGTTACATTGGCTGTATATCGCTTGTTTTTCTATAAGTTCTATTAACGCATATCTATCAAATAAAAGGGTATTTGCGTTACTACTCTTTTTAGCGGTTATATTAAATGTAACAAGTCTAGTGAAAATGTATATTATATAAAGCTTGTACATACCCATGTATAAAGAGGGTGATACATTGAAAAAGTATGCAACTCGTATACATGGAAAGAAATTCCCATTTTTAATCTTATCATATGTATTTGTAGTGATAGTAGTGGCGTCTATTGTAACTTCACTTTTACATACAATGAAATCGTATTATGCGAGTCAGTGGTTTGGTAAAGTTTCGATGCAAGGTTTTGTGCAAATGTTTGAGAGTGAAAATCGCTATTTTGCATCGGATTATTTTAAAACGAATAAACGAGAATCAATTGGGAATGTGTTATTTTCTATTGCGACGGATCTTAAAATACAAGATTTAAGAACGTTTGTTGGGAAAGAAGTGCCAGGGATGTCAAAGTACTATTCTCATATTATCGTAGCTGGAGAAGGAACGGACTATACAAACATTCCGAATGAATCGAGTGTCCCGATTGAAGAGATAACGAAAGAGCGAGAAGTGGCAAAAGATAAAGTCACAGAAGCAGGTAAAAAGAATCCTGTACAAAAAAATAAAAACAATGTAAAAGGTGAGAGCGCCGTATATATTTATCACACGCATAGTTGGGAATCTTTCTATCCATTGTTACCTGGAGCGGAAAATCCATCAAGTCCTGATGTAAATGTCTCGCTTTTAGGCGAACGTCTAAAAGAACAGTTGGAAGGACAGGGAATACCTGTTCTTCATGATAAAACAAACATGGGGGATTTATTAGCGAATAAGAAATGGAAATGGTATCAAGCATATACCGCATCTCATGGATATGTAAAAGAAGCATTAGCGCAAAATGATAAAATTATGTTTCCAATTGATATTCACAGGGATGATCAGCGGAAGAATGTTACGACAAAAGTGATTAATGGGAAATCTTATGCGAGACTATATTTTATTATTGGAATGGAGAATAAAGGACGTTCCCATAATGAAAAGATTGCAAGAGCAATAAATTCATATTTAGATGAAAATTATTACGGATTAAGTAGAGGGATTTTCCCGAAATATAAAAAGGACGGAAATGGGGTTTATAATCAAGATTTATCTCAAAACGCAATGCTTATTGAAGTTGGTGGTGTTGATAATAATTTGGAAGAACTGTATAACACAATTGGTGTTTTGACAGAAGCGTTTAGTAAATATTATTGGGATGCAGAGAAGGTGAATGAATGATGTAAGAGAGGGACAGGAAACTGTTCCTTTTTTATATGTCCCTTAAAAATTTTACTGGAATTTCATAATGTGAAATAAGGCAGTCGTTTCGAGTAGAGATTGGTTTATAATAATTAATAATTCTGTCAATTAAAAAGAGTGACTAGAATTTCTAAACTTATTTGTATAATAAACTTCAAAATGTATATATTGGAGGGGTAAAAATGGCGATTCGAACAGGGGCTCAGTATATTGAAGGATTAAAGGCGAGAAATCCTGAAATTTGGATTGGTGGAAGAAGAGTAACGGATGTTGTAAATGAAGATGTTTTTCGGGAACCGATTTTACAAATTGCTAAATTGTATGATATGCAACATGATCCAGAGTGTCAGGACAAAATTACCCATATATGTGAAGAGACAGGAGAACGGATTTCCAATGCATTTTTAGTACCAAGAAATTATGAGGATTTAAAAGCGCGTCGGGAATTATTTGAGGTGTGGGCAAAAGCGACGTTTGGTTTAATGGGAAGAACGCCAGACTTTTTAAATGTTACAGTCACTTCAATGGCAAGTAACTCTTGGTTTTTTGAAAAGTTCGATCCTGAATGGGGAAAAAATATAAAAAATTATTATAAACATATACGTGATCAAGATTTGTTTTTAACACATGCGATTATCAATCCACAAAATGATCGAAGTAAAGCTTCACATCAGCAAGAAGATGCAACGATGCACTTAGGTGTGGTGAAAGAAACGGAGGAAGGAATGTATGTAAGTGGCGCGAAAATGCTAGCAACACTTGCTCCAATTACAGATGAAGTAATCATTTACTCCTATCCAAGTTTTAAACCAGGTGATGAGCGTCATGCGATTTCTTTTGCAGTTCCAATTGATGCACCAGGATTAAGGATTCTTTGTCGCGAGCCAATGCAAGATGGCAAACGTTCTTTGTTTGATCATCCACTGGCTTCAAGGTTTGAAGAAATGGATGCATTACTTGTTTTTCATAATGTATTCATCCCTTGGGACAAAGTATTCATTTATCAAAGTGTAGAAGCTGGAAATCAACTGTATCCGAAAACTGGAATTGGACATCAGCCTGCGCACCAATCGGGAGTAAGAGGCCTAGTGAAACTTTCTTTTGCAGCTGAAATAGCTATAAAGCTAGCAGATTCAATTGGAGTAGATGGTTTTTTAAATGTACAAAATCAGTTAGCGGAACTTATGCAAGATGTAGAAACAATTCGTGCTCTCTTACAAGTAGCAGAATATGAGTATGAAACGAATGCATATGGCGAAGCTGTTCCTGCGAGATTACCGCTTGATACAATACGTAGTTTATTACCAAAAATGTATCCACGAGCTATTGAAATTATTCAAACCATTGGTGCTGGTGGACTGTTGATGTCACCAACGGGTGCTGATTTTATGAATCCAGAGATTCAAGATGATATGCATAAATATTATATTGGGCGTGAAGGGATATCTTCTGAGGAACGTGTGCGCTTATTTAAACTCGCTTGGGATTTATGTGGTGAAGCTTTTGGACAACGTTTATTACAATATGAGCGTTATTATTCTGGTGATCCAGTTCGAAAAATGGGGATGTTTTATAACGCGTATAAAAAGCAGCAATCTCTTTCTCTTGTGAATAATGCTTTGCAAACAAGTTCGTCTGAAAGTGCATTAAGTTAAACTCAAAAATGTTCACGCTTACATTTTGGGTGAAAAAGGAAGGAGCTACAAATAGATAACAAGAATTTTACTGTTAGGATGTAAATCTTCTTATATGTTTAGCTATATATGAACCTGAAAATATGTAACTGGAATAGGGGAGGTAAGTTATTTTGATCGCTTCTATCAGTAAAATTTGCAAAATTCTAAATTGTTTCACGAGTGATGAACCAGTATTAGGAAACTCTGAAATTGCAGCGAGATTAAATATGAATCCGAGTACAGTTCACCATCTTGTTCGTACATTATGTGAAGAAGGGATGCTTATTCAAGATGAGCAAAGAAAATATCGATTGGGTTGGAAATTGTTAGAGTGGGGCAATCAAGTGATGTTCCAACAAGAGATTTATAGTGGGGCAATTCCCATTGTAGAGGAACTTGTGAAGAAATTTAATGGAACAGTACATATTGGTATGTTTGATCGAGGAGACGTTGTATTTATTTTGAAAGTTTCATCAAAGGATTCAGTTCAAATTTCAACTCATGTTGGATCTAGAAAGCCTGCATATTGTACAAGTACGGGAAAAGTACTTCTTTCATTTAACCCTTCTTCTTTAGAGTACACTTCAGAGCATGCGCTTTTGCCTAGGGCACCAAATACAATTACCTGTATGAAGAAATTTCAAAAGGAGCTACAGACAATTCGTAAGCAAGGATATTCCATAAGTGATAACGAAAACGAGCATGGTTTATATGGTATTGCAGCTCCTATCCGTTCTTACACTGGAAGAACGATTGCGGCTCTTAATATAGTTGGTCCAGTCACGTATATGCAAGGAAGCAATCGCCAAGTGATGATTCGAAGTGTGATGCATACTGCAAATTTGATTTCAAAGGAATTTGGCTATTTAGATATTTGACACCGATTAAAAAAGAGAGGTGAAAATCATTTATATACATGATAATTATGTACCAAAATTAATAAAATCGATTGTTTCCATTGGGGCTTTTGATGGTGTTCATAAAGGACATCAAACTGTTATTAGAAACGCGGTGGAGAAATCTAAAGAATTGAAAATTACAAATGTCGTGTATACATTTGATCCACCACCACGTACTTATTTTCAGGGAGCTGAAGTATTAACATCAATTGATGAGAAATTAAATCGATTTCAAGACCTTGGTGTTGAACATGTAGTTGTGAATCGTTTTGATGAATCGTATGTAACGAGAACGGCTAGTCACTTTATTCAAGAGTTACAAAGGCTATGTCCAGCTGGAATTTATGTAGGAGAAGACTTTCGATTTGGAAAAAATCGCGAGGGTGATATAGAGCTACTGATGAAATATTTTGCAGTTTCTATCGTTGAAGAGATTTGTTGTGAAGATGGGGAACGAATTTCTTCAACGAGGATCCGAAATCATTTGTTTCAAGGAGAATTACAAAGGTCTCATTCCTTATTAGGATGGCCTATTAAAACACTATAAGTGAATTATAAGGAGGAAAAAGCATGTCAAAAACATTACAATCTTTTAATTTACTAAAATGGATTGATGAAAATAAAGAACTATTGAAACCACCGGTGAATAACAAGGTGATTTGGCAAGATTCAGAGTTTATTGCCATGATTTTAGGAGGACCAAATAGAAGACGTGATTTCCATGTGGATCCTTCAGATGAATTCTTTTATCAAATAAAAGGTGAATGCTATGTGGAATGTATTACGGAAGAAGGAAAACGTGAAGTCGTTACAGTGAAAGAAGGTGACGTGTTTATGTTGCCAGCTATGGTACCACACTCACCACATCGCGTCGCAGACACATTTGGATTAGTAATTGAAAGGAAGCGTAATCAAGGAGAGCTTGAGGATTTTGTTTGGTTCTGCGACGAATGTAACCATGAAATGCATCGCGTACGAGTGCAATTAAGCGATATTGAAAAACAAGTGAAAGAAGCAATTCATAGCTTTAATTCAAATAAGGAAATTCGAGCGTGTAAAAACTGTGGATATATTATGCCAGAAGAAGTGGAGGAATGGAAGTGCGAATAGATTTTCATACACATATTATTCCTGAAACATTTCCGGATTTTGAAGAGAAGTTTGGTGGTGACCGGTGGCCGATATTAAATCGCACTTGTACATGTGGTGCTGCCATTATGGTTGGAGGGAAAAACTTTCGCGATGTGACAGATCAAGTATGGTGTCCGGAGAAAAGAATTGAAGATATGAACCGCGAAGGTGTTGATATACAAGTATTATCACCGATCCCTGTTACATTTTCTTATTGGGCAAAACCAGAAGAAGCTGAAGCGATGGCGCGTATTCAAAATGATTTTATTGCGGAAACAGTCTCGGCATATCCAGATCGTTTCGTTGGATTGGGGACAGTGCCGATGCAAGATGGAGAAACTGCAGTTCGTGAGATGGAGCGATGCATAAAGGAATTAAATTTACATGGAATCGAAATTGGAACGAATGTAAATGGAAAAAATTTAGATGACTCTTCATTTATTGAATTTTTCCGAATGGCTGAAAAATGGCAGGTTCCAATTTTTATTCACCCATGGGAAACGTTAGGACGAGATAGAATGCCGCATCATAATTTTATGTATACCGTTGGGATGCCAAGTGAAACGGCTCTTGCAGCAGCTACACTTATCTGGAGCGGCATGATGGAAAAGTTTCCTGGATTAAAGATTTGTTTTGCTCATGGTGGTGGTTCTTTTCCATATATTTTGCCGCGATTAGATCAAGGATGGCAAGTATGGCCGCATCTAAGATTAACTACATATCCTCCTAGCCATTATGCAAAGAAATTTTATTTTGATTCTTTAAACTATGATCCTATTAACCTTAAATACATGATTGAACGATTTGGGCATGAAAAGATTTTTATGGGATCGGATTATCCATTTTTACTACGAGAAATTCATCCAGGTAAAGTAATTGACGAGACGCCTGAGCTATCGGAGGAACAAAAGGAAGCGATGCTTGGTGGAAATGCAGCGAGCTTCTTAAATATTGATATGAAAAGAAGAGGTGTAGTATATGCAGAAAGTACAAACACCAGAGAGTAAATTAAATGAAATGGGACTTACGTTACCAGCTATTCGTCCAGCGGTGGGGAATTATGTTGGATGTGTGCGGGTTGGAAATTTATTATTTACTGCTGGACAAGGTGTTGACCAGTACCATGGGAAATTAGGTAAGGATATATCGATAGAAGACGGATATAAGGCAGCAAGACAGTCGATGTTGAACTTATTAAGTGTGGTAAAGAATGAATTAGGTGATTTAAGTAAGGTGAAACGAGTTGTAAAGTTACTTGGCTTTGTAAACAGTACGGAAGATTTTATTGATCAACCAAAGGTGATGAATGGGGCATCTGATTTATTAGTAGATGTTTTTGGAGAAAAGGGGAAACATGCTCGTTCCGCTGTTGGAATGGCTCAATTGCCGAATAACACAACAATTGAAATCGAGATGGTTTTAGAAATTGAAGAGTAGGAGGCAAGAATATGAATAAAGAACTATTAGCTGAAAAAATAAAAGTAAAAGATGCGAAGTTATTTATTGATGGTCAATATGTCGATGCGATGTCCGGCGAAACGTTCGATACATTTAATCCATCAACAAATAGCAGACTTGCCTCTGTTGCGCAAGCAAGTGAAGAGGATGCTAAGCGAGCAATAGACGTGGCAGGGCGCACATTTACAAGCGGCATATGGAGTAAAATGCCTGTGGAAGAACGCTCAGCTATTTTATGCAAAATGTCAGATTTGATCATGGAAAAGGTAGATGAATTAGCGTATATAGAGACGCTTGATGTCGGAAAACCAATAAAAGAAAGCCGTGGCTTTGATATTCCACGTTCTGCCCATAATTTTCGTTTCTTCGCTGAGATGGCAAAGTATATGGTACATGAACATTATGATAAACATAACTTTATGTCGTATGCAAAATATGCACCAGCAGGGGTAACAAGCTTAATTATTCCTTGGAATTTACCATTTATGCAGATGACATGGAAGGCGTCAGCTGCGCTAGCCGCTGGTAATACAGTAGTTGTGAAACCAGCATCTTACACGCCGTTAAGTGCGGTTATACTTGGTGAAATTGCGAATGAGGCTGGGCTACCTCCAGGTGTACTCAATATTATTACTGGACCAGGAAGTACGGTAGGAACGAAAATGACGACGCACCCCTCTGTAAGACGTATTTCATTTGTTGGAGAAAGTAATACAGGGAAAACGATTATGCGGAATGCCTCAGAAAACTTAATACCAGTGTCGTTAGAATTAGGTGGAAAATCAGCAAATATTGTATTTGAAGATGCTGACTTAGATGAAGCGGTACAAGGATCGATTGAAGCAATTTATCGGAATCAGGGAGAAATTTGCTTAGCTGGTTCAAGATTACTTGTACAAGAAAGCATATATGAACAGTTTCTAGAGAAATTTGTAACAGCTGTGAAAAAGATAAAAGTAGGAGATCCTCTTGATGAAGATACAGATATGGGAGCGCTTGTTTCAAAATCACATTTGGAAACAGTTGATCAATACGTACAAATAGGTCTTTCAGAAGGAGCGAAATTAGCACATGGTGGAAAAAGAATTGAAAGTTTAGCACAAGGAAACTTCTATGAACCAACTGTACTATATGATGTTGATAATTGTATGCGTGTAGCTCAAGAAGAGATTTTTGGTCCAGTTTTAGTTGTTATACCATTTAAGACAGAAGAAGATGCAATTCGTATCGCAAATGATTCTATTTATGGTTTAGCAGGAGTTGTTTGGACAAATGATCTTAGAAGAGCACAGCGAGTTGTTTCGCAAATTGATTCGGGCTTATTATGGATTAATTGTTGGTATGTACGAGATTTACGTACTCCATTTGGTGGTTCTAAGGCAAGTGGTATTGGCCGAGAAGGTGGACGCCATAGTTTTGAATTTTATACAGAAGCAAAGACAGTTACGATGAAATTATAAAGTGAAACTTCCATCAGCGGAATGGTATTTCCGTTGATGGGTTCTAAATATAGATTCTAAAAATGAGGTGAGATATATGCAAGTGTTAATAAAGGAATTAGCAGATGAACTATTACAGGCAGAACAAACGTGTAGACCAATTTCTCCTTTTACGGAAAGGTATCCAAATCTATCCGTTTCAGATTCGTATAACATTCAACTCGAAGTAGTTGGACAAAAGTTAAAACAAGGACGCACAGTGATTGGGAAGAAAGTCGGGCTTACGAGTGATGTAATGCAGCAAATGCTTGGAGTGGATGAACCGGATTACGGACATTTGCTAGATGATATGAAAGTAGAAAGTGGAAGTGTAATAGCTGTAGATTCGTTTGTATCTCCAAAAGTAGAAGCGGAAATTGGATTTATTTTAGCAGAGGATTTGAGTGGCCCGAATATTACATATGTAGATGTGTTAATGGCAACGAAATATATTGTACCTACACTTGAAATTATTGATAGTCGTATTGCAGATTGGAAGATTAAGCTTGCCGATACAGTAGCAGATAATGGCTCTTCTGCGAGAGTAGTTGTTGGTGATAAGTTTTCTAATGTGTCTGAAGTAGATTTGCGTACAGCTGGAATGACACTCTATAAAAACAATAGTTTAATTGCTACTGGAGCAGGGGCGGCAGCATTAGGGCATCCTGCGCAAGCTGTTGCTTGGTTAGCGAATAAACTTAGTGAATTTCAAATTTCATTGAAAGCTGGGGAATTAATTTTACCAGGTGCATTATCAGGAGCTGTTTCGGTTGAATGTAATGATGTTATTCAAGCTGACTTTGGATCACTTGGTTCGGTTTCTATTAAATTTGTATAGTTCTATGGTTGTTTGAAAAGGAGGGGAATATATGTGGGAAAAGTGAAGGCGGCTATTATAGGCTCTGGAAATATCGGTACGGATTTAATGTATAAAGCAAAAAAAAGTGAAGTCATTGAAATGGCTGCTATGATAGGGATAGATTCTGAATCAGACGGGTTAAAGCGAGCAAAGGAAGAAGGATATGAGATTTTTGATAATGGTATTCAAGCAATTATTGAGAATCCTAGCATAGCAGATATTATATTTGATGCTACTTCAGCTAAAGCTCATATGTATCATGCGGACGTATTAAGAGAGTTAGGGAAGTTAGTGATAGATTTGACACCAGCGGCATGTGGACCATTTGTTTGTCCAGCTATACAAGACGATAATGATGTAGAGGCACGAAACGTCAACATGATTACATGTGGCGGGCAAGCAACAATTCCAATTGTCCATGCTATTAACGAAATAGCGGACGTTACATATGCGGAAATAGTTGCTACCATTTCGAGTTTAAGTGCAGGGCCAGGTACGCGGGCAAATATCGATGAATTTACGATTACAACAAAGCGTGGGATCGAAGAAGTTGGGGGAGCGGACTACGGAAAAGCGCTTATTATATTAAATCCTGCTGATCCTCCGATTTTAATGAGGGACACTGTATATTGTGAAGTCAAACATATGGATGAATTATCAATTAGTGAAGCAATCTACAAGATGGTTGAAGTAGTGAAATCGTATGTTCCAGGATATGCTTTAAAACAAGAACCGATGTTTGACGGGAACCGTGTGACTGTATTTTTAGAGGTAGAAGGAGCTGGGGATTACTTTCCTCCTTACGCTGGTAATTTAGATATTATGACAGCAGCCGCATTAAAAGTTGGTGAAGAATTTGCATCCCGAATAATAGAAGAGCAGAAGCGAGGTGTGATGAATGAAACGAAATAGTGACATGCCAATTAAAATAACGGAAGTTTGTTTGCGTGATGGAAGTCATGTAATGAGGCACCAATTTACTGAGGAACAAGTTAGGTCTGTAGCCGGGTCGTTAGATGAGGCTGGTATGCATTATATTGAAGTCAGTCATGGAGATGGATTAGGTGGTTCTACGCTGCAATATGGAAGATCGTTAGTAGATGAAATGAAACTCATTGAAGCGGCAGTCGAAGAATGTAAACAGGCAAAGGTAGCTGTCTTACTAATTCCTGGTATTGGTACTATCCATGAATTAAAACAAGCAAAAAGCGTTGGAGCAAGGCTTGTTCGTGTAGCAACTCATGTAACGGAAGCGGATGTTTCTGCACAACATATTCATTTTGCGCGGGAGTTAGGTATGGAAGTGTGCGGATTTTTAATGATGGCGCATTCGGCACCAGTTGAGAAATTAGTAGAACAAGCAAGGTTTATGGAAAGTTACGGGGCACAAGCGGTTTATGTAACAGATTCAGCGGGAGCTTTATTACCGCATGAAGTAAGGGAACGAATTCAGGCATTACGTCAATCTTTAAATATTGAAATTGGCTTTCATGGTCATAATAATCTTTCTGTTGCAGTAGCAAATACAATTGCTGCAATTGAAGAAGGAGCAACTCGTATTGATGGAAGTGTTCGCTGTCTTGGAGCAGGAGCAGGGAATGCGCAAACAGAGGTATTGTTAGCTGTACTGGATCGCATGGGATATAAGCTAGATATAGATTTATATAAAATGATGGACTTGGCAGAAGATATTGTTGCTCCGCTGTTACCAGGACCACAAGAAATTCAAAAAGGTAGTCTTGTCATGGGATATGCCGGTGTCTATTCAAGCTTTTTACTACATGCCGAGAGAGCTGCTCGTAAATTTGGTGTAGATGCTCGTGATATTTTAATAGAACTTGGCAGACGAAAAGTAGTTGGTGGGCAAGAAGATATGATTTTAGATGTAGCAGCTGAATTAGCGAAGATAAAAACGGGGTGTAAAATATGGCTTTAGTTAAAGGCGCAGATTCAGAGATTATTGAATATTTACTTCAGGCAGAGAGAGAACGAAAAGAAGTGATAAAGGTAACGGATCAGCATCCGGATTTAACAGTAGAAGATGCTTACATATTACAAAAACGATTAATTGAACAAAAGGTAAAAGAGGGATCCAAACGAGTTGGTGTAAAGCTTGGATTAACAAGTAAAGCGAAGCAACAAATGATGGGGATTGAGGAAGCGATTTACGGTTATTTATTAGATGATATGTTAGCTTTTGAGTGGGAACCAGTGCAGTATGAAACATTGATTCATCCAAAAGTAGAACCAGAGATTGCTTTTTTAATAGGGGAGGATTTACAAGGCACTAACGTTACAGCAGCTGATGTATTAAAGGCAACGAAATATATTACACCAGCTTTGGAAATTATTGATAGTCGTTATTTGAATTTTAAATTTACGTTGCCTGATGTAATCGCGGATAATTGTTCATCTTCAAAGTTTTTATTGGGGAGTAAATGGATGGATGCTAAGGAAATAGACCTAGCTAATATTGGAATGGTTATGTCGAAAAACGGTAAAGTGGCTACAACTGGAACAGGAGCAGCTGTGCTTGGGCATCCAGCGACTGCAATTGCCTGGGCGGTAAATAAGCTTGGATTACAAAATGAAGGATTGAAAAAAGGGGATATTGTACTAAGCGGGGCATTATCTGAAGCAATTGCTTTTAAAGCTGGTGACGCTATTGTTGCGCAGTTTGAAGGTTTAGGTAGCGTATCAATGTTTTGTGAATAAATAGTAAAGTGAGAGATGAGTATGCCCATTATACAAATTCAAGTTATTGAAGGTAGAAAGCAGCAGCAGATTCAAAATCTCATTTCGAATGTTACAGATGCAGTTGCAAAGAGTTTAGATGTGGATGTTGAGCGTGTACGTGTACTAGTAAATGAGATTCCGGGTTCCCATTGGGGTGTTGGAGGAAAGGCGAAAGGTAGTGTGGAAGAAAAATAGTGTTTTTGAGTAAAAGTAATTCTTTATGATAAATGAAGAATTGCTTTTTTATTTTGATATGACAGAAAATTATGTTTACAATCGTATTAGTATAAAGAAATTTGTTAATAGGAGAGAAGAGATAATATGTATAAAGTTGTCTTTTTTGATGTTGATGGCACTTTATTAAGTGAAATTGATAGAAGTATGCATGCAAGTACGAAAGAAGCTATACGGAGAGTAATTGATAAAGGTATTAAAGTAGTAGTTACAACAGGAAGACCTTACAATTTATGCTTAGAATTTAAAGAGTTAGGTGTTGAAACGTTTATTTCTGCGAATGGTGCACATATAAAATGTAATGTTGCAGTTATACATAAATCAGTGCTTTCGAGAGAAATAGTTCATGATATCACAACTTTTGCTGAGTTAAATGGTTATGGTGTTTCTTATTTTACAGAGGAATTTACAATGAATGGCATGGCTTCTAATGATGAACGGGTAATGAAAGCATTAATAGAGACTTAACATCAACTTTCAGTTGATGCAACGCAGCCTGAACAAACATTGTAATTCTTCTCATCTCCATATATAATAGTGTCTTAGGAGTATTGCAACATACTTAAAATTCCGAAAATTCCAGTAGTTTGACTAGGAAATGGAAAAGTATTATATTGTAAAAGGTCATAATGAACGAGAAATAGAATGGAAAGCAATTATTGAGTTAGGAGTTTAGACCGATGAGTTTGAGATATGGAAGAGATACAATTGTTGAAGTGAATTTAGATGCTATAAAACATAATGTGAGAGAATTTAAAAAACGTGTGAACGATGAAAATATGACAATGATGGCAGCGGTAAAAGCAAATGCATATGGACACGGAGCGGTTGAGGTTGCGAAAGCAGCGATTGAGGCAGGAATCAATCAACTCGCTGTTGCTTTTGTAGATGAAGGTATTGAATTGCGCGAGGCTGGAATTTCTGTACCGATATTAATTTTAGGGTATACTCCTATAGACGCTGCTAAAGATGCTATTGAATATGATATTATGATGACGGTATATAGAATAGAAGATTTAAAAGGTATTGATGAAGTAGCGCAGCGATTAGGAAAGAAAGCGCGTATTCAATTGAAGATCGATACAGGAATGAGCCGCATTGGTTTGCAGGAAGAAGAAGTAGCGCCATTTTTGGAAGAACTAAAAAACATGAAGTATATAAAAGTGGAAGGTGTTTTTACACATTATTCTACAGCTGATGAAATAGATAAAACGTACACAAATATGCAAACGAATTTATTTGAGAAAGCTGTTACTACAGCAAAAGAAATGGGAATTCATCTACCATATATACACAGTTCCAACAGTGCTGGATCAATGGAACTTAGTAACACATTTCAAAATATGGTTCGTGTTGGAATCGGGATTTACGGTATGTATCCTTCGAAAGAAGTAGACCATACTGTTGTGTCATTGCAACCAGCATTGTCATTAAAATCAAAAGTAGCTCATATCAAACATGCAAAAAAAAATCGTGGTGTAAGCTATGGGAACACGTATGTAGCAACAGGTGAAGAATGGATTGCTACTGTTCCAATTGGATATGCAGATGGATATAATCGTCAATTGTCTAATAAAGGACATGCGTTAATTAATGGAGTTCGTGTGCCAGTTCTTGGTCGCGTTTGTATGGACCAGTTAATGTTAGATGTTACAAACGCAATGCCTGTACATGTAGGAGATGAAGTAGTGTTCTACGGTAAACAAGGTGAGGAAGAAATTCCTGTAGAAGAAATCGCCGATATGTTAGGGACAATTAACTATGAAGTGACTTGTATGTTAGATCGAAGAATTCCGCGCGTATATAAAGAAAATGATGAAACGACTGCTGTTGTGAATATATTAAGAAAAAATAATTGAGGAAAGAGCTGAATCATTTTATTTCGATTCAGCTTTTTTTGTTGTTATTAAATCAATGTTTAGCTGTTTTTTTCGCTTCTTAAGAATATCGACGTATAAGTCTGATGGGGAATCGACGCCATCATATCGTTTGCAAATATGAGCTGAATTCATAATATGATGAATTTTAGTCATTGATAATCCTTTCTTTTTTCGAATCTGCATATCGTAATCTCCTTAAGAGTATTTTAGAAAAAGGAAGGATGTTGTAACCATTCCTCTAAGTCCACATTTCCTTGAACGGATAATAATCGATATAAATATCGGTATGGTGCTCTGTATTGTTCTAAATTAGGGATAGGCATAATTGTCTCGTAACCTTTCCGGAAAGCGTTAGCCTCCTTTTCTGTAAATATATATTCTAATCCGATAAAATCAAGTTCTCTTGGTGCAACCACGTAAGCCTCAGTATCAACTAATCCAGTAATCTCTATACCATTTGTTAAAAATTGAGTTGGGTCCATATCAATTAAAATAAGAGTCGTTTCTTTTGGTGCCGGTAGCGCATAAAGTTGTGATTGAAAAATTTCGAATGAGTCGTGTATTTTTGAATTATTAGAGTGAAACATCCCTACAAGTTGTTTACTCACATCGGTTATATGTTGTTGAAACTTATAAAGTGGAATTTGAAAAGTTCCAGATGGATTCCCAATATAATTTGCTTTATATTGATGGATTTGAGCTAAGCCTTTTCCAAGGCTATATAAGATAGACTCTGGTTGTCTTATAAATGATTTGAGTACTTGACCGTTTAACTTTTCAACAACAACATATTCTCGCTCTAACCTATGTTTTCGTAATACTGTTGGAATCGGGAGTGTTGTATACTGTTGTAGCTGCGTATGTATCGTTTCTAGCGTATGCACATTTCTTGGATCAATTCCAAATAAGTGTTTACATCCCCACCAAAAATCATTGTTTGGCTCAGTTTTCATTTTAGAAGATCGAACGATGACTTCTTCTGTTTCTGTTTTTACGAGCCAGACGTCACTTGCATGATCTTCATAACCTGGGTGTAATGTGTCTACAGATAAGATAGGGGAGTTGAATAACTTTTGTAACATGAAAAAAACTCCTTTTTCTAGAAATTCGATAAAATAATTATATATGATTTAGAAATAGAATATATATATTTCCAAAAAAGTGTCGAATTTGTGTAAATATAGCCGTTTCTTTGCAAAAATAGAGAATTTTCGGTATGATAATACTAAGAAAATATATCTGTTTTGGGGGTAATCAATGAAAAAAATATTTGAATATGTGTTATTAACAATTGGATCGATTATTGTAGCTGGCTCATTGGAGTTGATTTTGGCACCCAATGGACTAGTAGACGGTGGGGTAACAGCTATCTCTATTATGGCAAATAAAGTTGCTGGATTGCCACTGTACGGTGTGTTTTTAGGACTTAACATTCCTATTTTATTATTTACTGCAAAAGTAATGGGGAAAAAATTCTTTATTCGTACGTCTTATGCAAATGTTGTAACAACTCTCGGATTAATTTATTTGAAGCCATTTCCAGCGATTACAACGTCTGAATTACTAATTGTATTGTATGGAGGAGTATTATTTGGAATTGGTGTTGGGATTGTTGTAAAGATGGGCGGTGCAATTGACGGGTCAGAAATGTTAGCGGTCTGGATGAACAAACATTTTAAAGTGCCGATTAGTACATTTTTACTTGCTGTAAATGCTGTTATTTTTGTATTTGTCGCTATTTTGTTTTCAATTGAGCAAGCGATGTTCTCACTCGCAATTTTCTACATTGTTACGAAAATGATAGATTTCATATTAGATGGCATTAATCAAGGCAAGAGTGTCATGATTATTTCGAGTAAAAATAAAGAAATTGGTGAACTTCTTATGAAGGAGTTACAACTTTCTGTTACGTATCTACATGGAGAAGGTGGTTTTTTAGGAGAGCACCAAAGAATTATCTATTGTATTACAAACCGTTTTATTTATCCAAAGATGAAAGATCTCGTTCTCTCTGTAGATTCAAGTGCCATAATTGAAGCTTCTTATTCAACCGAAACAACTGGTGTGAAACGCCCAGGGATGTCATCTCGTTCAGGGCAACCATCAAATGATTAGACATAAAAAGCTGCTTCTTGCAATTATTTTTGCGAGAAGCAGCTTTTTTTAGTAAACCAAGCTTCTTTTAATAATGTTACAACAGTTTCGATTGTATCGATTGGTATCCCTCCAAAGCCTAGTAATACATAAGCTTCTTTTTGTAAGTTGTTTATTGAATCGTATATGGATAGAGGGTAAAGTTTTACATGTTTTTCAGCAGCTGATTGAATGAGTTCTCGTTCGCTCATACCGTTATGAACATGGAGCACAATGTGAAGCCCAGATTGATCTCCAAGTATATCGACATTTGTGCCCATTTGGTTCATAAGTGATTTCACTAATATATGATGTTTTTTCTTATATAATGTACGAACGCGGTTTAAGTGCCGATCCCAATTTCCTTTTTGAATAAAGTTAGCAAGAGCAAGCTGTTGTATTTTTGAAACAGTTTGTTTAAAAATACCCCCTAAGTTTTTATAAGCTTCCAAAAGATGATTAGGAAGAACGATATAACCCATTCTTAAGGAAGGTAAAAATGACTTTGAAAAAGTTCCCATGTAAATCACATGTTCATTTGTATCAAGTCCTTGCAGTGAGGGGATGGGTTTTCCGACGTAGCGGAATTCTCCGTCATAATCGTCTTCAATAATATAGCCTGAGCGATTATTAGCCCATTTTAATAACTCAAGTCGTCTCGATAAAGGCATAATCATACCATATGGGAATTGATGAGAAGGGGTAACGTAAGCAACGTTCGCATTGCAATTATTAAGAGATGAAATGTTCATTCCATTCTCATCTAATGGAACCGGGTGAATAGGAAGGCCACAGCTTTCAATAATAGCTTTTACGCGGTGAAAACCAGGATTTTCTATGGCGTATGCTTTTTGCTTTCCAAGTAATTGAATTAGTAGCCAAAGAAGGGGCTGGGTACCAGCGCCAATAATAACTTGGTTAGGTGTGCAGTGAACCCCGCGAGCGTGATACAAATATTTTGCAATGTGAGTGCGGAGTATTTGTTCTCCTTGTGGGTCTTCTTTTGTAAATAAGTCGTTTTCATATTGGAGTAAACATTCTTGGAGCGCTCTTTTCCAATTTGAGAGTGGAAAGGCTGTTTGATCGATATTTCCCTGGCTACAATCAAAATAGGGCGTGTTTTTTTGTGCTTTTTCAACTTGACAAGATGGAGCTTGTTGATTATTTGAAATAACATCTACATCTACTTCAACAACAAATATACCACGCTTTGGTTTACTCTCCACATAGCCTTCTGCGGACAACTGTTGATAAGCTGATTCGACTGTAATGCGACTAATACCAAGTTGTAATGCTAAATTTCGGTGAGAAGGGAGACGTGTTCCGGCAGGAAGCGTTCCCTTTAAGATTTCTTGTTTCATGTAATTATAAATTTGTATATACATAGGTGTTTGACTTTCTAATTGCAGTGGAATGATTAAATCCATTGTATAGGTTCTCCTTTAAAACTGGCCTTATAAAAAAGAATTAAACTGTCACTTAAGAGAAGGGCAGTCTTTATTTATACTAATGATATAACATTTAGAAAATTTTATAAATAGTTAGGAGAGATTATTGATGGATGTTAAGGAAATAAAAACAGAAGAACAACTAGATGAGGTATTACCCGTTTTGCAACAATTACGAACTGTACTTACAAAAGAGGAAGCCCAATCTTTATTTCGTCAGATGAAAGAAGAAAATTACCAACTGTTTTCTTTATGTAATGAAGATAGTGAAGCAGTTAGTCTTGCTGGTGTAGCAGTCTGTACGAACTTTTATAACAAGAAACACGTTTTTGTATATGATCTTGTAACAGCAGAGGCGCATCGGTCGAAAGGGTATGGTGAAGAATTGCTATCATATATAGAAAAATGGGGAAAAGAACAGGGTTGTACTTGTATTGCTCTGACATCAGCTTTTTCGCGTATAGATGCTCACCGTTTTTATGAGAGAGAAGGTTATGATAAGGTAAGCTATTCTTTTCATAAAGAGTTATAATAGAGAAGGAAATAGTAGATTCTAAATGTAATAAGATATAGAATCTACTATTTTTTTTGTTATAGCAGAAATAATTTGTAAAAAAGGTACGGTAAGGTATTTTGTCGAATAGTTTTTATGAAATGATAACGGAATAATTAAATATGTAGAAAGTTGTAAATGATAGAAGGGGCGTCTATAGTGGATAAAATTAAAAAAATATCTATTTCAAATGAGGGAAGAGTTATTGTTATTTCTGATATTCATGGAGAATTAGAGCTTTTAAAAAAATTATTAAGCAAAGTTAATTTTAGTCTAGAGGATTATTTAATCATTAATGGTGATCTTTGTGAAAAAGGAAGCAATAGTATAGGTGTTGTAAACTATGTTAGGGAACTTGAAGCTCATAATCCAAATGTACATGTTATTGAAGGGAATTGTGAAGCCTTAGTTGATGCTCTCTTAAATGAAAATCCTGGGTTAATAAACTATTTATGTACGAGAAAGCATTCTATATTTAATGAATGGCTTGATCAATTAGGCTTTCATATTAACGAAGAGACGGATATTCGTGAGGTAAAAGATATATTAACGAGTCATTTTTCAATAGAAATAAAGTGGCTTACAGAATTGCCGACTGTTATTGAAACAGATGACTATATTTTTGTACACGCAGGACTTGAAGATATAGCAGATTGGAAGAAGACCGAACGGAAAAATGCGATTGCAATGCCGGAGTTTTTTACTAAATCACATCGTGCAAATAAGTATGTAATAGTTGGGCATTGGCCTGTTGTCAATTATTCTGAAGAGGCACCATCTAATAATCCAGTTATTGATGAAAATAAGAAAATAATTGCGATTGATGGCGGTAATACGATTAAAGAAGCGGGACAATTAAATGCATTTATTATTCATAGATCAATTTCTAAAGATTTGTTTTCATATACATATGTAGATCATTTTCCGCAATATGAAATATTAGCAGATTTTGATGCAGAACCAATGATGCAAGGCGGAGTCACGTATCCGTATTATCATATTGTACCAGTTGAAACAAATGGTGATTTTACAATATGTAAACAACTAGAAACAAAGAAACGCTTATATGTTAAAAATGAATACGTAAAGCAAAATGAAGCAGCAAATTATACTGTTAAAACGGATATTTCTTGTGCGCAAATCAGTGTAAGGAAAGGTGATATTGTTTCGCTTATTGATGATAGCTGTACGGGATATGATTTAATTAAAAAAGATGGTGTGGAAGGCTGGATAGAGAAGGGGCTTCTTCTTAAAGTGAAAGAGAAGGAATTAAAAGTATATAGCTAAAAAATAGGAAGGAAAATATCCTCCTATTTTTTATTTTGTAGACTTTGAGAGCGCATTCGTATTTCATCTTCTAAATTAAAATCAAAAAAGTTAGCCAACTTACATAAAGTGAAACTTTAATCAGTGGGGGTTTTCCTCATCCCCCACTGATTATTAGTTGAACCAATCGGGCCTTTGCGGGATAAATAAGCTAGACAATCAGCAAGCTTTTTACCAAGATTTTCACGAATTTCTTCCTTCGCCTGAGCATATGTTTCATGTTCAGAAACGCCTTGTTTTTTTAGTTGTTCAGTTCTGGAAAAGAGTGCCCGAAATTCCTCGGCGACTTCAGCGACCTCTGTCGTCAATAACATATGAATATATAGGAGAAATTCTTTATTGTGCTGAAATTCATTACGTCTATCATTGTGACTCCATCCCATTTCTTCTTGAAATTGTTGATATAGTTCTTGAACATATTTCATAATAAATTCCTCAAAAATGATATAACAGCAGTTTCGTCTAATCATATTTTTATAAATGTAGAGAAGACTGTTTTCGTTCTTCTGAAGAAACAAATGAAAAAGAATCTTTATTTTTTACATATATTTTTTGATCCTGAACAGGTTGTATCATAACTGTTTGGGAATTTCTTGATTTTAGTGCGTCTTGAATTCCAGTTGTCATGAGTTTAATGAAAAGTATTGTAATAAAGAATGTAATGAGTGTATAAAAAATAATCCATAATGAAAGATGCATTTCATAACGATTTAATCCGATAAGACCTGCCCAATCATTTGAGAGTGAAACGGGTTTGAACTCACCTTGATCCATTTCTTTCAGTTGTACCCCGCCGATCACAATGTTAAGTAATGCTAAGTGGATCATGAGTATGAGTGTTTGGACAATATGCTCCATAAATAAAACGAATATACGATCGAGCAATAAGACACGTAAGTGTTTCTTTATAATATGGAAACGGCTTGCTCCCATTAATTGTGAGCTCAGTATATAATCTTTTTGCATAAATTCATCAACTTCTGATGAAATATATAACGAAATTGTAGGGAGAGCAATAAAAATGAGTATAATAGCTTGATAAAGTGCAAATGGGATATTTGGGCTTAGTCGATCCGCATTTGACGTGATTACAATGTTAACTGGTGTGATAAGTATAAATGCGATAAATACAGTCGGGATATAATAAAATACCTCTGAACATGCCTGGAAAAATCTTTTACATTTTGCGCCGTATAAACTTAATAGAATACCTAAACACGTCCCAAATAAAATGCGTAATAAACTAATTGCAACAGCGAATAAAATTGTAAATTTCGCTCCGTCTAAAACTTGTAAAAATATAGATTCTCCGAAACGGTCAGAGCCAAAAGGTGGCATTAAAGATGGTGGAAAGGGTGCCTTGCCAAGTAACTCATTCTTGTCATTATAAAGTAACAGAGGTGCTTCTGGTATACTATCTTTAAAGAACAAAGTATAAATAAAGCTAGCCATAATTAATGAGAAAAGATAAATGAATCCGACTAAAAATCGTTTTGATTTCCAAATATATTTCATAAAATTTCTCCTTTCATTTGCTTTTGCCATCTATTCATCATGAATGAAATGATTTGAAAGGTTATATAAAAAGGTAAAATAATCATAATAAGTATGATAAATGTAGCAGCGGGTGAAATGAATGCTTTACTAAATAAAAATTGAATAATGCCTTTCATATTAAAAACAAATTCTAAAACGAACAAGTTAGAAAGCAAGAAAACAAAGATTGTTTTTAAATGATGGAAAAAGTGAATAGATATATTTTTGAATAAATGAATGCGTAGTATATAACTTGATGAAAGGCCTTTTCCATATGCAACCTCTACATATTGTTTTTCATGTTCTTCTTTTATGTATAACACCATCATCCGAAACATTTGTAATGTAGGTAAGACTGCTAAAGATAAAATAGGAAGTAAATAAGCTCGATTTTCATTAAAAGAAATAATTGTGACAGGAGATTCTCCAAATTTCTGAAGTACCCAAATGAAAAATATTTGTAAACAAATCATCATCATCATATCAGGGATCGCTTCTAATACAAAAATAACTCTGTTAATCCATTTTTTGATAGAATCTTTCGCCAAAAAATAAAAAAATGCCATACTAGATGAGAGAAAAAGTGCAAGAACAAAAGCCGCGAATAAAACAATAAATGAATATAAGTAAGGTTCTAAAACAGTTGGGAATAATGGTACTTCTTTTACATTACCAAACTTTGCGTCTGACGTTAAAACTACAAGGGATTCAGGAGAGAATACCTGTTTTAACATAGTGAAAATTTGTTTAAAAAATATAATTGGTTGAAAAGTGAAGCCGCTTTGCGTGACAAATAAATAAGGTAGATTTAGTAGTAGTAAAAGTGATAAAACGATGGATGAAAGTTTTATCACAAATTGAGATGTTTTGTTTAGCATCAAATCCCTCCGTCAACTTTTTACAATATTATACAATAAATGACTTTGTTATTGTTTGGTTTTTCCGAAAAATAAATATAATATTATTAATATGTTTAATTCTAATATTCGATTTAATAGTACGGGAGGCAAATATGGAACGTATATATATGCAAGGGGAAAAAGTGATAGTAAGAAAAATAGAAGAGAAAGATATACAGTTGTTATATTCACAAATATATAAGGACGAAGAACCTGAGTGGAAGAAGTGGGATGCACCATACTTTCCATTCTCTATGCAAGAGTACCCAGAATACAAGGGGAATTTACAATCTAAGTTAAAAGAGGAACCCTTGTCTCAACTCATTATTGAGGTTGATGGCAAAATAATTGGAGCAGTTGGTTTCTATTGGGAGTATAAGGCAACGCGGTGGCTAGAAATCGGGATTACTATTTATGAACCAGCGTATTGGAATGGAGGATATGGTACAGAAGCTTTGCGATTATATAGAGATTTGCTATTTAGGAATATGGAGATTGGTAGGGTTGGATTAACGACGTGGTCTGGAAATGAGCGAATGATAAAAGTTGCAGAAAAAATTGGGATGAAGTTAGAAGGTAGAATGCGGAAATGTCGTTACTATAATGGGATATATTATGATTCTATTCGAATGGGAATGATTCGTGAAGAGTGGGAAGCATTAAGGGAAGAAAAGGAGTGAACAAAGATGTACGCCGTTATTGCTACATTTGATGAAAGGTTTTCAAAGCACGTGAAAGAAATTAGAGAGGAACGAATAAATATTGGACATAATGAAGACTTAGAACCTCATATTACATTAGCAGATTATCATACTTTGGATTTAAAGCTGTATGGAGAGAAATTAGAAAAGTTTACAGAACATATAGAGTGCTTTCCAGTTGAATTTTCTTCTGTTGGTACATTTCCTACAAATGGAACTATTTTTCTCGCACCAATAGTAACGGGAAGATTGTTAGAACTTCATCAATCATTCCATAATCATTTCACGGATTTTCATGATCAGCCGCAGTCGTATTATGTACCTGAGAAATGGGTACCGCATTGTACGATTGCAAACCGTTTAGACAAAGAACAATTTATCCGTGTAATGGAATTTGTATATAAAGATTTAAGCGCACAAAAGGCAGTTGTAAAAAGTTTAAAATTAATTAAAGTAAACGATGAAAATGGTAATTCAGTTTCTTGTGACATACTAGCAGAATACAATTTGAAAAGAACGGAGACACCAAGATGACATATGTAATTAGAGAAATGAACGAACGGGATATTGCTACTGTACAAGAAGTGGCGAAAGTGGCTTGGTATGATACATATAAAGGGATTATTCCGCAGGAAGTTCAAGAGAAATTTTTAGAACAAGCGTATTCGGATGAGATGATGAAAAGAAGATTAGAGAATTCACACTTATTTGTAGCAGAAGTAGAGGATCAAATTGTTGGGTTTGCTAATTTTTTACCTATTAAATATCAAAATGAAGCGGAATTAGGAGCGATTTATATATTACCGGGACACCAAGGGAAAGGAATTGGCACAGCTTTATTGCAAAGAGGTATTACCCTTTTAGAAGGTGTTCGAAAGATTTATATCCATGTAGAAGCCGCAAATGAAAAAGGGAAGTGCTTTTATGAAGCAAAGGGCTTTGCAACTTTAGAGCAATTTGAAGAGGATTTTGAAGGGCATAATTTGCAAACTATAAAAATGGTTTTATATACATAAAGAAAAAAGCCAACAGGAATAATTCAATAAGAAGCAGCTGTGTCTCAGCTGCTTCTTATTGTGTAAGGAGAAGGGGAGTGTAGTGAAAGTACAATCAGGGCATGTTGTGTTCTGATGGAATGAAGGAGAATTTCATCAAACAAGTATAGAAATAGAGCTTAAGGTAATTATAATGGGATTAGAGAGTCCGGATGGAAATATATAAATGCCAATTGTAGAAATAGAAGAGGGAGATAATGGCAGAAAAAGTTTGGGATTTTTAATCCATGATAAACAAGTCTCTATACAAGGAATTAAGGAGTATGTGTAAGGAAAATAGGATAATATATTCCAAAAAAATTATATTTAACTATAATTTGGTAAAAAAATAATATATCGTAAAATGTTGATTTAAATATGTATTTAGAATGATTGAAAAATTCCTTTTCAATTTATTATTATTATTCTATAATTATCCAAGTGGAGTTAAATTTTAGTTAATTCTACTAAATCATTCATTATTAAGGGGGAAATTTTAATGGCTGGACAAATTCGTATGAGTCCTGAGGAGCTTAAAGCAAAATCTGCTTTATATGGGCAAAGTTCTCAACAAATTGATGACATTCTTCGTAAATTACAAGGGTTACAGAATGAATTGCGAGGGGAATGGGAAGGTCGTGCTTTCGAAGGTTTTGATCGACAATTTAATGAATTAAGACCGAAAGTAGAAAACTTCGCACAATTATTACATGAGATTAATGTTCAACTTTCAAAAACTGCAGAAGCAGTCGCTTCTCATGATGAAGAGTTGTCACGTAATTTCGGCTTGAAATAAGAAACACTGATATTCTCTACATAAAAAGAAGGTTTCAAAGTTAGCCATGCGACTTCTGTTGTATGGCTAACTTACTTTCAAGAAAAGAATAAGTTTTAATTTTTATGTGTAATAGGCAGGTTTTAGATTTTTTTATTCGCAGGAGTGATAAGTATTGAAAAAGTTTAAGTGGAGTATCTTGTTGTTTATCATTTTAGCCCTTGTATTTGCAACAGGGACTTCCTATTTAGCTTTAAATAAAAAGTTAAAAAAAGAAGATGAAAAAAGCACTCCAAAAATGACGGTTGCCTTAGTAAATGAAGATCAAGGGACGGTATTTGAAGGGAATAAAATAGCGTTTGGAGATCAGTTTATAAAAAACATTAATAAAGACAATAATCAAGAGTGGTATGTAGTCAGTCGTGGGGTAGCAGAAAGTGGTTTGAAAAATAATAACTATAATATGATGATTGTAATTCCAAATGACTTTTCTAGAAAGGCTGTGTCAATTAATTCTGAAGCACCAGAGAAATTAACTTTAAGTTATAAAGTTAATGCAACTGGAAATAAAGAGTTAAAAACAGAGGCAGAAAAGACGGCAGCATCGATTTTAGAAGATTTTAATCGACGTATTATAGATGTTTATTTCGCTAGCATTATTGGGAAATTACAAGCTGCACAGGATAACGTTGGGGCAATTGTAGATAAAGAACAAGCCCATATGAAAGTATATAAAACAGATGTACATAGTCCTTTGGCAAACTATACGAAACAATTTGAAACTGTACAAGATTATACAGGCGTATCAGTTGATAGTTTTAAAGGGTTCCAAGGTGTATTGCAAAGGTTTGGGCAAACAATTGATGAAGGTGCGAAATCTAACGTTTCTTATTTAGATGGTTTCGGTAATCTCCAAAATTTGCAGACAAATAATAATATGTTAGCAAATAATTTTTCGAATCAGTTCAATCAGTTTACTAGTGACTTCAGTACAAATGATGTGCTAAAGCAATTAAGTGCATTAGAATCGGCGAATAAAGTAATAGCAAGCCATTTCAATGACTTAGATAAACAATCTAATGCTTTATCTGATTCAGCAGCAATTCAACAATATTTAACAGACGTCAATAACAAAATGAAAAGTTATGATGCGGAGCTAGCAGATAAGCTAAAGACAAATATTCAAGAAACAATTAATCAAAAGTTAAAAGCGAAGCTATCGGATAATGATAAAAAAGAGGTATATTTAAATACTTTAATGCAACAACCAAACGATCAAATTAAGAAACAAATTGAAAGTTTGATCAATAAGTTAGCAAGTATGAATCTTGAAGAAATTGATAGACTCACTTTACCTGAGGAGACAAAGACGCAACTGAAAAATGTAGTGAAAGTTTCTGAGAAGTATAGTGAAGAAAATGACTTCCATTATGAAGGCTCTAACGATATTCCTTTAGAAAATACAATCAAGAGCATTAAAAAAGATCTTGCGACTAATGGGATTACTTTTAAGGATACAGAAAAGAATTCAAAAATGGATGAATCGCAAACGTTTAGTTTACAACTTCCAGAGGGATTTGAACTGTATTCAAATACAGAAGCTTTAATGATTAATGGACAAGACTATACTGCAGACTATTTAAATAATGGAAGTGTTTTGTTGCCTTCTCGAGAAGAAGGGGAATTATCTGTTAGTGTGCATGTCAAATTGTCAGATGAAAACGCAAATATTGATGTTTTTACACCAGTAACATGGAAATGGGATTTGACTCATACTGCTGAAAAAACAATACCGTATCCGAAACCTGAAGTTACTCCTCCTGTTGATCCAGAAACAAACAATGGGAGTAATAGTGAACAAAATAGTCAAGTCGTTCAGCTAACAAATCGTGGGAAAACACCAGTACAGTCAATTAAACAATTGACTGATGGTACTACTGGTAATGAAACAACAAAGCCTAATAAAGATGGTGACAAGAAGCCAGGTGAAGGCGGCGGCACAACCGACCCAACGAAGCCGGGCGAAGGCGGCGGCACAACCGATCCAACGAAGCCGGGTGAAGGCGGTGGCACAACCGACCCAACGAAGCCGGGCGAAGGCGGCGGCACAACCGACCCAACGAAGCCGGGCGAAGGCGGCGGCACAACCGATCCAACGAAGCCAGGCGAAGGTGGTGGCACAACTGATCCAGGTGATGAAAATAAATACGGTGAAAAAACGGAACGCACAAATGACCATATTGTCCATCAGAAATCGGAAAATATATCTTCATCATTATCATCAGATGGTTTAATCAAGGATGCTGTAAACACAGTAAAAAATTATGAAGAATTATTAGGCCTATACCAACTATATTATGGGCTTGATATGAAAATCGAAGATTTATCAGGACAATTAGAGAAAGAAGCGTTAAAAAACCTTGCTACACCAAATTCTCTTTATTACATGTTAAATAAGCAAAATGTATTAGATATAATTACAGATCTTGTTTCATCTGAAATCCATGCAGAAGTTACGTCTGATATGGATCAGGTAAAACAAAAAATCAATGCTTTACAAGAAATCACTAACAATGCTAGCCAAAATTCAGACCATTTGGCAGAAACATTAAAGCAAACATCAGAACAAGCTAATGTCATGAATACAAACTTAGCTGAGTATTTGAGCGGCGCAGCGAAGTGGCGTGAAAATAGTTTAAAACTGATGGAGGAACAAAAAGTATTAATAAGTAATCGTGAGGGAGAACAGACAGCTATATTAGCATTAGATACTGGGTTGAAATCGTTATTCACGCAGAGTCAATCGCTAGCTGAAAGTTCCAAAGGCACGTTGTTAGCCTCTGATGAGGTATATAAAACATTTGATCAAATTAATAATCAAGCAAAAGAGATTCAAGATAGTGGTGTAACGATTGTGTCAAAAGCTGATACATTATTAAACAATTTAACTGAAAAAGTATCAGATGATAAATCATTCTCGAAAAACTTCAGTAAAGTATTAGCGAATAGCCGCATTGGTGAACGACAAAATGAACAGTTATACCAATTTTTAGCGAATCCAGTTTTAAAACAAAATGATGGTGTTATTACAGCTGGAAATACTTTCACACCATATTTAATTGTATTAGTATGTTTTATTGTTTCTTTATTTACGTCATACGCTATTGCGAATCAAGAAAGAAAGCGTAGTCAAAAAGATGATTTTGAAGGAAAATTATCGATTTTAGATATGAACTTACCAGTTACGGCAATTACATTTGGAATAGCTATTGTTGAAGGGATAATAATTGGTATGATCGCTGGAAAACTATTGGAATTCAGCGGAAACCAAAAGTTAATTTGGATCGCCTTTATAACAATTACAATGATGGCTTTTGTCTTCGTTTCCACATATCTATTACGTCAATTAAAAATGATAGGTATGTTTATCTTATTGACATCCTTAAGTCTGTATTTATTTTTAACAGAAGCTGTTGGAGTCAAAGTAACTAAGACATCCTATCTTGGTAAGTTACGCGAATTTTCACCACTACAGTATATAGAAGACTTCTTCAACAATTTTATAAGTGGTAAAAATGATGGCCATGTCACTTTCGCAGTACTTCTTGTAATCGCAATTGTTGGATTTATTATGAATTTATTTGTATGGCATAAAAGGTGGGAGGAAAATAAGGACGATGATGAAACAGTGCATAAAGCTAGTTAAGTTATCATTTGTCTTTTTTCTTTTCTTGTTTGCCGCGTTACCCATGAGGGGCGCGGCAGACAGTTACCTGAATGACAATGGTAAACTTGAGTTTAAAGTAGATCGGGTACACCAAGATAATCAAGAAGGAAATGAAAAAGGGCAACAAGAGACAGAACTTGATAAAGCAGCAATTCAATTATTTAATGAAGAAGTTGAAAAGCAAATTAAGGAAAAACAAAAAAAAGAAAAGCAAGAGATGAAAGAGTTGAATGACTCTTTATTTTTAAATACGAAAAAAATAGATGATATGAAAGACACACAGAAAAGCTTATTTTCAAAAGATTATACTGTGAAAGCAAATTCTGCTGAAATGGATAGTAGCCAATCGAAATCCCAGGAGCCAATTAGTACAACATTGATTGGATTAATCATTAGTGGGGTTATATTCATTTTCGTTGGAATTGGAATCATCATTCGGAAAATTTGGATGTAAGGAGAATCACAAATGGCTATACAAACACATATTAACGTCACTGTTGATTTTCATAAATGGAATGGAAATACATACGATTTACGAATTCCAAATCATCAATCTGTTAAATATTTGCTTAAAAATTTAATTGAAACATTGAATATCGAACAATACGATACATCAAATCATGTAATTAAAGTTGTGAATAAATCGTTATTATTAACAGATGATGATAGATTGGTAGATCATCAAGTAACAGATGGAGATATATTACAAGTAATATAAATTACATAATTATGAACGAAGCATGTAGCCTATATAAATCCAAATTAAAAACCGACATAACCCCTTTCTTTTTAGGCGAGAGAGAGCATCGGGCCATGCATAGAAGCGGTCAGATCCTCTTCCTGCCCCATGCCAAGTTAAAACAGAGAGAGAAAATGAGTGTAAGTCACCTTTTGTTTTTATAACAGCGACTTAACTTATATATCGAAAAATCAAAATGGATTTATAAAATACATATAGGCTTATGAGGAAAAGGAGAAGAGGTAGAACATGGCGGAGAAAAAGATTCAGATTGATTCAACGGAGTATCGCTTTGAAATAGAGGAAGATACTTGGAAATTAGAACTTGCTAAATCACAAACGCAAGTAAAAGATAACCGTCAATTGGAGTTATTAACAGATGTATCATCTATTTTTCTACCAGTAACAATAGAAGAACAAGATGATACATTTATTTTTACATATACAGTAGAAAAGAAATTATTGAAATGGGGAGATTTGAAAGAATTAGGAAGAAATGAAAAATTACGTTTAATTCGAAATATATCCCATTTTCAAAAGCATTTACATAGAAGAACGACTTTCTTTTTACATCCTGACAATTTAGTATTTGATGCAAATTTAATGCCCTTTATTATACATCGCGGAATTCGAGATATTGTCCCGCCAAAACCACTAACAGAAGAACAATTTTTATTCCAATACAAATGTCTTATTGTAGCGCTGTTTTCCAAAAAACATAGTTATGATGATTTATATGCTGGTTTATTAGAAAATGCAAAAGAAACTGTATTTGAACAGAATATTGTGAACATGGAAAACTTTGAGGAACTGATTCAATTTATTGAGGTGAATTTTCTAAAGGAACAAGAAAAGGCAGAAAAAACAATGCAACTTGTTCCGAAAAAACAGTTTCAATTATTTAAATACTTAGCATTCTCATTCGCAGCAGCAACAGTTATTCTAGCAGCACCAGTCGTTTACTACACATTTATGAAAGTACCATATCAAAATAAACTTTTAGAAGCGAATAAAAATTTCTTAGCAACGGATTATGACAAAGTAATTAATAATTTGAGCGACGAAGAGTTTGAAGAATTACCATTTGCATCTAAATATGAGTTAGCGTATTCCTACTTGAAAGTAGAAAAACTATCTGATGCGCAAAAGGCGGCAATCATGAAAAATGTTACTTTAAAAAGTGATGAAAAGTATTTATTGTACTGGATTTATAACGGAAAAGGTAATTTCGATAAATCGTTAGATTTGGCGAAAAGTGTCGATGATCCAGAATTAATTATGTATGGACTAATTAAACAAATAGAAGCAGTGAAAAATAATCCAGATTTATCAGGAAAAGAGCGCGATGAAAAGCTAAAAACATTTGAACAACAATTGAATGAATATGAGAAAAAATATAGGGATTCATCCAATGAAAAAGATATATCTAATACAGAAAAAGCAAAGTAAAAGGATAACAATTTTTGCTGAGTCTATATGAAAATAGGATATAAACAACAAGAAAAGATAGGGAGTACGTATATATCGAATCTATATAAATACAAAATGGAAAAGCGACATAAACCCTTTTTTAGGTGGGAGAGAGCGTCCGCCCATGGATAGAAGCGGTCAGGTCCTTTTTTAGCCCCATGCCAAGTGAAAACAAAAAGAGAAAACGAGTGTAGGATATCTTTTATTCTTCATAGCGGCGACTTATAGGTTGGAAAATCAAGATGAATATATACGTATGAAAACTCCTTACAGATAGAGTGAACAAAAGGAGAAGTGGAGAAGTATGGAGCAGCTACTTGCACTAAGTTACGGCGATCAGTTACATAAATGCCGCTTACATCCATCTGAACGTCCTACAGTGACGATTGGGAAAGAATGGTCAAATAATATTACTGATTTTGATTTAGAGGAATCATTAGTACTGAATTGGGATAATGAATTGGCTGCTTGGAAAATAGGAGAGAAAACTCTTTATTTTAATAAAGCAAATACGATTCAATTAAAGAATGGAAAAACGATACGCATTTGGATTGCAACTGTAGAAGAAATGATTGTATATGATACATCAGGAAAACTTTCCATAGCAATTAGTAAAAATGACTATGATGACATAACAATTCAAGATACTGCTACAGATATTTTGTTTATTCGTGAAACTTTAAGTGAGCCCTTTAAAATAAACGTGTATGAGGGAAATGTGTTTCATAATTATTCTAAGTTAGAAGAGGCAGTGGAATTAGAAACTGGCGATCACTTATATTTTGATGGCATAACAATTCAAATGGGAAGTGAAGATGTTCAAATATTCGGAGTGGAGAATCGGGTGAATTCCAAATTGCCTAGTCTACTAGAAGCGGATAACTTATATCATGATGAGTATCCAGATTATCATCGTTCACCGCGAATTATTTATCGTGAACCAGTTGAAAAAATGAAAATTGCAAGACCTTCGAGCAAACCATCAAAACCAACTGAACAATTAGCGAGAATTATTGCGCCATCTCTCGTAATGATTGCGGTAACTGTATTGTTATCTATATTCCAGTCATACGGCTTATTTATTTTTGCATCACTAGCAATGACGATCGTGACTGTCGTTGTTTCGATCACATCGTACATAAAAAACTTAAAACAATACAAAATTGATATTGCCGAGCGAGATAAGAGTTACCGAGAATACTTAGTACAAAAAACAAAGGATCTGTATGCTGAAAGTGAGAAACAACGTCATGCACTTCATTATCATTATCCGGATGCTCTAGAAATCCGAAGAATGGCGATAGAAGTGAACCCTCGTATATATGAAAAAACGATCATGCATCATGATTTTCTAACATATCGTGCAGGAAAAGGAAATGCAGATTCTAGTTTTGAAATTGAGTTTAATGAAGAAGAATTTAGCCAATTTAAAGATGAACTCACTGCAATGGCACGCGAGTTAAGGCAGCAATATCTTTCTTTAGCAGACGTTCCAGTTGTAACAGATTTAATGAATGGACCAGTTGGTTATATTGGACAACGTTCGTTGGTGCTAGAACAATTGCAACTATTAGTGATGCAAACCGCTTTATTCCATAGTTATTATGACTTGCAGTTTATTACTGTTTTTCCTGAAGAGGAGAAAAAGAAATGGGATTGGATGCGCTGGCTCCCGCATGCAAGTGTAAGAGATATCAATGTGCGCGGTTTTGTATACCATGACCGAAGTCGAGACCAAGTACTGAATAGCTTATATCAAATATTAAAAGAACGAAAACTAAAAGTAGATGAAAAAAGCAATTCAAGTGAAAAGATACATTTTTCACCGCATTATGTTGTCCTTATAACGGACGAAAAACTCATCTTAGATCACGTTGTAATGGAATTCTTTAATGAAGATCCAACTGATTTAGGTGTATCGCTTGTATTCGTTCAAGATGTGATGCAAAGCTTACCAGAGCACGTGAAGACAGTTGTTGACATAAGAGACTCGAAAAAAGGAAATATCATCTTAGAACAAGGAGAACTTGTCAATCGTCAGTTTGTACCAGATCATTTTCCGGAAGGATTTAACTTAGAAGATGTGTCACGCGCACTTGCACCACTCAATCATTTACAAAACTTAAAAAATAGTATTTCAGAAAGTGTTACATTCCTAGAAATGTACGGCGTCGAAAAAGTGAATGAGCTAAATATTACAGGCCGCTGGGCAAAAAATGCCGCTCATAAATCATTAGCTGTTCCACTTGGTCTTCGTGGTAAAGAAGATCTTGTAAATTTAAACTTACATGAAAAAGCACACGGACCACATGGATTAATCGCGGGTACAACAGGTTCTGGTAAGTCGGAGATTATTCAGTCGTATATTCTATCTCTTGCAGTCAATTTCCATCCTTATGAAGTTGCATTTCTATTAATTGACTATAAGGGCGGAGGTATGGCGAATTTATTTAGAAATCTGCCACACTTACTAGGAACAATTACGAACTTAGATGGTGCGCAAAGTATGCGTGCACTTGCTTCGATTAAAGCAGAATTACAAAAACGCCAACGCTTATTTGGCGAAAATAATGTGAATCATATTAACCAATACCAAAAACTATATAAAGAAGGCGCTGTAAAAGAGCCAATGCCGCATCTATTCTTAATTAGTGATGAGTTCGCGGAGTTGAAGGCAGAACAGCCAGACTTTATGAAAGAATTAGTTTCAACAGCGCGTATCGGTCGTTCGCTTGGTATTCATTTAATACTTGCTACGCAAAAGCCAAGCGGGGTTGTCGATGACCAAATTTGGAGTAACTCGAAATTTAAACTAGCGCTTAAAGTACAAAACACGTCAGACAGTAATGAAATATTAAAAACACCTGATGCAGCAGAAATTACACTGCCAGGACGAGCATACTTACAGGTCGGAAATAATGAAATCTATGAATTATTCCAATCTGCATGGAGCGGTGCTGACTACGTAGAAGATAAGGACGATCAAGATCGCCTTGATACAACCATTTATGCGATCAACGACTTAGGTCAATATGAAATCTTGAGCGAAGACTTAAGTGGACTTGGAAATAACAAAGAAGTTGCAACCGTACCAAGCGAACTGGATGCAGTTATCGATTATATTCATGATTACGCAGAAGATAGACAAATCGAAGCACTCGCAAGACCATGGTTACCACCGCTTCCAGAAAAAATATTCCTGCAAGACTTACACCCAGTTCACTTTAAAGAAGCGTGGAATGAAGCGAAGAAACCGTTGCAAGCAACAGTTGGTTTACTAGACCAACCAGAATTACAATCACAAACACCATTAACATTAGACATAAGTAAAGATGGACACGTTGCCGTCTTCTCAAGTCCAGGTTACGGTAAATCAACATTCTTACAATCAGTCATTATGGATGTAGCGCGTCAGAATAGTCCGGAGCATTTGCATGTGTACTTAGTAGACCTTGGTACGAATGGTCTCTTACCATTAAAAGGACTGCCGCATGTTGCGGATACAATTACGATTGACGAAGCAGAAAAGTGCTTAAAATTAGTTGAAAGATTAACACAAGAGATGAAACAACGTAAACGTATGCTAAGTGAATATGACGTCGCAAGTATAGAAATGTATGAGAAAGCTAGCGGTAAACAAATGCCGAATATCATCGTTGCAATTGATAATTACGATGCAGTGAAAGAAGCTAAATTTTATGAGGAATTTGAAATGCTGATTATGCAAATCGTCCGAGAAGGTGCTAGCCTAGGAATTCATACTTTAATTAGTGCGGGACGACAAAATGCACTGCGTATTCAACTATACAACAACATTAAACTGCAAACATGTCTATATATGATTGACCAAAGTGAAATCTCAGGCATTGTAGGTCGTTCTGATTTGAAAGTAGAAGAAATAACAGGACGAGCAATTATAAAATTAGATTCACCGACATTATTCCAGTCGGCATTACCGACAAAAGCAGAAGACGAATTAGAGCAAATTCAGTTACTACAACAAGAAGCAAGTGAAATGGATCAAGAATGGGATGGAGAACGTCCGAAGGCAATTCCAATGATGCCAGAAGTTATTGACCTCCTAACATATCGAAAAAACAAAGATGTTACCAAAGCATTACAAGCGGGACAAGTTCCACTGGGTCTTGACTTCACAAATGTAGAAGTCGTTGCACATGATATTGCGGTTAACGATCATTTAATGATCTACAGCGTAGATGATAGTATGAGAAAACAAATCGTATCAAGTATACTCTCCCAAATGAATAAAGACTATTTTGAGAGTGTAACATTAGTAGATACTGCTGAGTATAGCTTCGTTCAATATAAAGACAATGTGACGCATTACATCGTAGAAGAAAATGAAGTAAACGTTCATGTGAAATACTGGATGGAAGTCATTCGCGAACGATCTCTTGAACTATCACAAGCAAGACAAGAAGGTAGAGAAATACCAGTATTTACAAAACAACTTATCATCATGACAAACGTTGAAGAATTTAGCAGACTTGTTTACCTAGAAACGGACGACGCAACAACTTTAATAGATCTATCTCGAACAGTTGGTATTTACTTTGTCCTAGCAGGCCATCATGACTATGTGGATCGAAACCGTGATGCCTTACCGATGAAAATGAGAAGTAAACTAACAGCAGGCATCATCGCCATGCCATTAAATGACCAAAGTGTCTTCAATATCAAATATATAAGTAACGAAGCACCTTTAGGAAAAGACGAAGTGTATTACTATCAAAAGGGAAGCATTATGAAACTCAAAATGCCAAGAGTAACGAACGAGGTGACCGTATGAAACTGAAAAAGAAAGCTAAGGTGATGATAGTTATGACGATAGTTGCGAGTTTATTTAGTGGGTGTAGTTTTGGAGAAACGAAAATAGAATATGAGAGATTTGTAAAGGCTTTGGATGAAGGAGATATGCCGAAGGTTATGTCTGCGAGTGATGATGGGTATGCGAGTGTGACACAAAGAGGTATATATAGTACGTACGAGGAAAAAGAAGATGGAAGGCACGTTAAAACAATCCGTCAGACTACGGAAGGTGTATATAATACGAAAGATGAAAGTTTATATGGAGACACAACACAAACAATTGCTACTGATATAGAGAATAAAAAGGAAAAAGGGACAAACGAAAATTATAAAAAAGAAACTGTTTATAGTACAAATATTATGTGTAAAAATGGGCAGGTACAAAGTTCAGATTCTAATCTCGATGTTTCATACGTTAATTTAATTGTGGACCGTTTGAATGGAATAGGGAAACTAAAGATGAAGCCAGGCGATGATACAAAAAAATTTGATCAGCCGAATACAGTTGGATATAGCCTAACTGAATCAGAATTTCAAAATATTATTAATGACAAGCTAAATATACAATATGATGAATATGGTGGGGCATCGATTGTACTTCAGCTTGGTTCAGTAAATGGTTCCATGCAGATATTGCAAGTAAGTATTGTTATGAATTATAAGAAGAATGTTGAAGGGAAGTTAGTAAAATATATATCGCAGATACACACATATTTTAATAGTAAAAAAGATAATGATCAAAAGGCGAAAAAAGAATATGTAGATTATAAAGTACAGTACCAAAATAATAGATGATTAAGAAAGGGGTAGCCTAGTATGCCGAATACTGAGGTGCAGGATAAGAATAAAGATTTAAAGATAGCTTCTGATTGGGGAAAATTGGAGCTGGCTGGTCAGGATATCTATAATTTTAAGGCGGGGAAATATCCATATGATCAATCAAATGAAACGAATAAAGACCTATTGCAAGCAAATTTTAATGCAGAGCTTATGTATCATGAAGTAGATGAAAAGACAGGATTTGCAGCATATGCTTTTAAAGATAAGACTACAGGAGAAATTGTAATAACATATGTAGGGACAGAAGATGGAACGGATGTAGTAACGGATGCTGAAATTGGTGGTCACAATATAACGAATGCAAATAAAGTAGCATTGGGTAATTGGGAACAGGATCTTGCAGTAAAACAGTATGATCAAGGGGATAGTTTTTATATGAGGATGAGACATGAAAATCCTTCTGCGAAAATTAGTGTAACAGGACATTCATTAGGTGGTGGTATAGCTGACACGGTAGCATTAAGGCACCAAGAAGATAATATTGAAGCGTTAACATTAAATCCAGCTCCTGTTCTGGATCGAGATGTTGAAAAATTTGGTGACGGATTCGATATGAAGAACATCAGGAATATTATTAATGAAAATGATCCGTTACACATCGGAATAAACGTTGGTGATTTTACCACTCCTGGAAGAATGTATAAAATTCCTAATGGCGCTGGACATTCGTATGCTTTTACAAAAAATGATTATGATAAAAGTGGTCATTTAGTATGGACGGATAAGCTAGTGAGTGACAATGATACAGGATGGGATTTAAAACCAGGTTTTTTAGAAATTTCAAATTCAACTGGGGCGCTCTATACAGGGATAGTGCATGATAAGTTTAAAAGAAAAGTGTCTACTGTCGAGGAAGCTGTAGGAGGAACTGTGATAAAAAAAATCATAAATACACCTCCAATCGCTGCATTCATAGGAGCGTTAACAGTTTATTCAGATGCTGTAGAAATAGAAGTGAAAATTGAAGAAGGGATTTCTGAATTAAATCAAAAATATGAAAATATGAAATCAAAAATTACATCAGAAGCTATTAAATTTAGTATAACAGCTACGATAGAAATTAAGAGCGCAGTAGATACCGCTGTAGATTGGATCGAAACAACTCTAGCTAAATGTAAAGAAAAGGTGTTAGAAGTATTAGAATCTGTATTTAAAGCTGCTGTAGATTTTTTAGCGGGGCGCATCGTGGTGTATCTAGTGGCAACTGAAATTTTAGAAATTGCAAAAGAAGTAGCAGGTTCTTATGTGCAGGATTTATTAGAAATGTTTAAAGGAGATTTCCACGTAGATACAAATGTTACTGCAATTGCAGCAGAGCATATTTTAACTCATCGACACTCATTGCTTCATCTCTTTATGAATGATGGTAGTAGAGGAATAAACCGTTCATTATTAGGTGAAATCTCAAAAGATGTAAAAGAGCTATCAAAAGATTTGAAACAATTAAACGAAGATGTTTCAGAAGCAATTTTTTCTATGGTGGCAAAAGATGAGGAATTAGGTGCGGTTGCATATTATTAAAAGTTGATATTGATAGAATGGAAGAAGGGGTAATGAATATGGATTTACATATGATAATGAATAAAGTTCATAGTACATTTCCGGATAACGGTGGACGAAATCAAATTATGAACGTGGTCATGCAACTTGAAAAAGCAGCATCAGCTTTAACGAGTGATATTAGAAGATTGGAAAGTAGTATCGATAGCAACTTGCAAGGTAAAACACGTGATGCCTTTATTGATCGGATTCGTCAACTAGAAAAAAAGAGACAAAAAATAGAAGAGAAAATCGTAGTATTAAAAGGGACGGTTAATTAATATGAAAGATTATATGGAAAAAGTATTACCTTTAGGTAGTGTAGTGAGAGTAAGCTTCGCGGAAGAAGATGCAGATTATGTAATCACTACAAGAGGTGTTTTGTTAGATGATGATACGTTCTATGATTATGGAGGAGTACTACATCCAGTCGGTTTGACAGGAGAAACATATAAAATATTTAATCACTCTGACATTGTAGAAGTGAAGTTTGAAGGGTATCGAAATAAAATTGAAGGTCAATTTGCGGCTAAGTTTAAAATATGGCGGAATGAGTTCGTTGAAAAGGTAATAGAGAAAAATAAAAGAGAGCAAAAAGACCAAGCGGTAGAAACACAAGAGCAACAATAAATAAGAAGGAAATAAGCTTTCCTCTTCCTGTATGGAAAGAGGAAAGCTTATTTTGATTGTGGGAAAAGATGGCTTTGAATTTGCTACACAACTAGGAATCATTTCTTACGTAAGGAAGGGGTATTAGGGGTTATATGAAAAGAATGAAAAACGTAATGTGGTTAGTAGTATGTTTCTTATTTTTGAGTGGTTGTAATTATGAAAATGAAGATCAGGTAAAAAAATACATAAAAGAAAAACATGGAATCGATGTTGTTGTAACCGATTGGGGCGCCATAGATGAAGGGAATATGGGACATACATATCATACTGTTCAAGCAAAAAACAATAAAAATATGCAATTTCGAGTAGAGGTAGATGGCTTCTTCTATTCAACAATTAAAGATGATGAATACCAATACGGAAAAAATACATATGAGGAATATAAGAGATTTAAACCGATTTTAAAAGAAATTAAAAAGTTAGGATACGAGGAATTTGAAAAAGAAAATGTTCTTCAGTATATAGTTGATTATGATGGTAGTAGGGGTGGAAAACCAACTGATGAGTTGTTATTAACTTTAAAAACGAGTAACAAGATTAATTATAGTCAATTTGAAACAGCAGAATTAGATCGTTTATATGCTCTATTCCAACTCATTCAGAAAAGTAATAAAAAGATTACAGAACTTGAAATTAAAGATCATAATGGTGAATCTATAGGTCTCCCTTTTGAAAACGTACAAAAAGTTATAACGAAAGAAGAACTACTACTAAAAATGAAAAACACTTTAGATAATTATTGGACATATTTGATTCAAACTCAAACAAAAGTAGGTGACAGATTAAAAGAAATTCAAAACGACCATTTTGTAATTGAAGGTATTACTTGTCCACATCCGAAAGACGGAGAGTGTCCGGAGTATAAGGTAACTTTAGTTTTTAATGACAGTGAGATGCAATATAAAAACAAACCTCCTGTAATTGAGGATCTGACAAAGGTAGTCACTATCCTTAAAGAGGAACTATATAATAAAGAATTTGACATATATTTAACCAACAAGGATGGGACAAGATATACACGCTGGATATCATCAGAAGCAATCAAAAAAAGTAATAACATCGAAGAATTTATAAAAGAACGGTATCCTAAGGAATAAACCTAAAGCACTTTTTACGTTTATTATTTGGTGTGAAAGCATGATATAAGTTCGTAAAATGAATCATTTGTATTAAAAGTGTAAGAGCATGTTTTAATCGTTTTTTCAAAATATGCTCTTTCTTTTTATGCACTTGCTAAGATCAGTAACGATAAGTTAAGTAAGTATATTATTATTCTGTAGATGTTGGCAGACTTCAATTTGAAAATGAGAAGTAAACTAACAGCGGGTATCATCACTATACCATTAAACGACCAAAGTGTTTTCAATATTAAATACGTAAGTAACAAAACATCTTTAGGAAAAGGCGAAGTGTATGACTACTAAAAAGGAAACATTATAAAACTTAAAATACCAAGAGTAACGAATGAGGTGACAGTATGAAAAAGAAAGCTAAGGTGCTGATGCTTATGACGATTGTTGGAAGTTTACTTAGTGGGTGTAGCTTTTTTGAAACGAAAATTAAATATGAACCATTTGTAAAGGCCTTGGATGAAGAAGACATGAAGAAGGTTATGTCTGCGAGTGATGATGGGTATGGGCATGTGACACAAAGAGGTATATACAGTACGTATGAGGAAAAAGAGGATGGAAAGCACATTAATACAATCCGTCAAACTACGGAAGGTGTATATAATACGAAAGATAAAAGTTTATATGGAGACACAACACAAACAATTGCTACTGACATAGAGAATAAAAAGGAAAAAGGGACAAACGCAAATTATAAAAAAGAAACTGTTTATAGTACAAATATTATGTATAAAAATGGGCAGGTACAAAGTTCTGATTCTAATCTTGATGTTTCATACGTTAACTTAATTGTAGATCGGTTAAAAGGAATAGGGAAATTAAAGATGAAGCCAGGCGATGATATAAAAAAAATTGATCAGCCGAATACAGTTGGATATAGACTCACTGAATCGGAACTTCAAAATATTATCAATGATAAGCTAAACATACAATATGATGAATATGATAGTGCGGCCATTGTACTTCATCTTGGCTCCGCAAATGGTCCAATGCAGATACTACAAGTAAGTATTGATATAGACTACAAGATGCCCCCATAACTCTTGAAAATCTGCATCGTAACCAAAGGCTTCGATATCGCCGATTATGAATAGGTTAATGGCTGCTTCCTCGGATAAAAATGTCAGTACTTGTTCATGATCACGCTTTGTTAACTTCCGTATCATTATAATCCCTCTTTATTTTGTTTTTTCTAAATATTATTACTTATTGTTTTTGAAATCAATATAAAATTTTATGTTTAGTTCACAAGGTTTCGGAAAAACTAGGAAAGATATGACAAAGGAGGTTATGAACGGTGGATCATCCAATTCAAGGATTAATGAAAGCAGCGATGGAAAATTTAAAGGAAATGGTCGATGTTAATACGATTGTTGGAGAGCCTGTTCAAACGGCTGACGGTGGAGTAGTATTAACTGTTTCCAAAGTAGCATTTGGATTTGGAGCAGGGGGATCAGATTTTCAAACAAATGATGGACTGAAAGCGCAAGGTAATCCGGCATTCGGCGGAGGGAGTGCAGGTGGTGTTTCGATTACTCCCGTAGCTTTTCTTGTAGTGAATAAAGATGGTGTGAATATTCTTCACTTACAAAATGCGACACATCTAGCTGAAAAAATGATTGAGTTAGCGCCACAAACGATTGATAAGATTCAATCCATTTTTCAAAAAAATGAAAAGCATACTGAAAATCATCATCCGCAAAACCCGGACGAAATCGCGTAAAAAAGCCTGTTTTTCAACAGGCTTTTTTTCTTGTAATCAGTATGTAATAAAACTCATGAAATTGTAAATAGTTTTTGAAGTTTTTTCTATGTTTCTAAAATTTTTCATGTTAAAATATGCTATAGAATTGAAACATATAAAACGAAGGTGGCTAGGTGCTTTGTCTGGAGGATCTGACCAAGTAAAGAATATGATATATATTAATGGTAATCGTCGGGGTCATTGTTTTATTACATCTGGAATTACATTTGAAGAGTTTGCAAGTAATATCCCTTCACCGCTTCATCAAGTATTGCTTTTAAAACATAATTTTGAGTGGACTGATTTTCACTATCATACTTTATTCGAATATGTCGAAGAAGAAAACATACATAAATTAATTAAAGCAGAGATTGATGAATTTGAAGAGTTTTGTTGGGTGGACTTTGATGATGCAAGCGATTTAGATGAATTGGAGCCAAAGGAAATTGCAGAATTGTTATATTTGGCTCACAAAAAAGAACCACTTGGGAGAGCGTTTTTCCCACTTTTGAAAAATAGATTTGTCTATTTTTCACATGATGACGGTTGGTACAACAAAGTGTATTACCGTAGAATCGCTGATTTTGTCGGAATGTTGAGCAAAGTAATTCCGTACAAACTCGGTTCATTTGGAAAAAAACGGTTTTCTTTCTTTCAAAAATCAAAAATATTCCCAGCAATTTCAAAAGAAGTGATTCTTGGGCTTGTTCCATTAATGGAAGATGGTTTGTACATTGATTTGGCAGGGAAAATTGAGTCAAGAAGAGGTTTGGAGATTCCTGTATATGTAGTTGGTTCGTATGAAAGTACGGATGAAGTACTCGATAACGTAGAGGAATTAAAGGCAGATGCAACCGAAACTGGCTGGCTAATTTTTGATAAGAAAGAACAAGAGTGGCAATGGGTTGTCGACTAAGAGAACTTGACGAATTAGGTCAAGTTTTCTTGTTTTTTGAAAGGAGAAAAAATGAAGAAATATTATACAACGGTAGGTATTGTCAGCATTATTCTTGTTGCAGTACTACTTTTAACTTGTCCGAAAGAATCTGATTTCAGGTCTTATTTAGAGGACAAGCATGCATTGATTTGTAATCAAGATAGCTTTGAATGTACACAAAATGTAGATGAGAAAGAACAAAAAATAAAGTTTGTAAGTACGGATACACGAAACGGTGTATTTTTTATAACAGTGAAACAAACTTTTGAAACAGAAGCCGGTAAAAAGAAAGAGTATAGCGGAGTAGGTATGTTTGGTACATTTCTTTTTGTTGCGGAAAAGACTTTCTAATGATAGAAGGTCTTTTTTTTATGCGTATGTTCATATAGATGAAGTAAGACAAGCATAGGAGGGATAAGAATGAAGAAAATATGTATAGTTTGCGGTGGAGAGGAATTCTTTTCATCGACATTATATGCACGTACGAAACAAGACTGGGCATATGCTCCAAATATGTATCGTTTTGAAAAGGTGTTTATTGAACACCGGGATGAAGAAAACTATCCAGTGTTTCAAGAAATTACTGCAAAACATTGCTGCGGGTGCGGACATATTATGTTGTATCACGAGTGAACACACCAAGTATTACTTGGTGTGTTTTATAATGCTGATAAAGCAAGTGGATACAATAACGTAAATAAAACAGAAAAGCTACCAAACCCAATAGCTGTATACCCAAGTGTTTTTGCTCCAAAGTTAACAGCCAATAAGCCAATTAAAATGGAAAGGGAACCAAGGGTGACTGGATAAAAGGCAATTGAGAATAAAGAAAGAAATAGTGCTACATAACCGATCAGTGTACCAGTGTTTGTACCTTCTATTTCATGTGCAATTTCTTTACGTTTATGTCGAATCGGAAGATGCCCTGGCGAGATTTCAGCTGCATATTCTTCGTTTTTTTCACCACTTTTAAAATGATGTGTTCGTTTTTTCGGCATGTACATCCCTCTCTTTCAATTGGGTGTATCTTTATTATTTTTCATAAAGACAAGAACATGAGTATGAGTTATATCCAAGTAAAGAAAAATTTGGAGAATGCATAAGTCTGTTGCTATCTTGTCCATCTCCCCATGAGAATAAACAGGAATATAGGAAAATGGTGTAGAAATGGAATGAATGAAAACAAGTGAAAGTAGGGAGAAATATGACAAAGTTTAATTGGCATAAATCAGCAGAAAAAAAGTGGGACGATAATGCGGAATCTTGGAATCAAAATAGCGGGGAAATGTGGGATCATGGAAGTCGTAGTACGATTATCCCATTTTTTGAAAAATATGTAGAAAGCGGTGTGGTAGTTCTAGATGTTGGCTGCGGAGATGGATATGGTACATATAAATTAAGTCTAGCCGGATATAAAGTGTGTGGTATAGATTTATCCGAGCAAATGATTCAAAAAGGAAAGGAGCGTGGAGAAGGGCCTAATTTGTCATTTGTAAAAGGAGATCTTTCTTCATTACCTTTTGAAAATGAACAATTTCCAGCAATATTAGCAGTGAACTCATTAGAATGGACAGAACAACCGTTACAGGCGTTACATGAGATAAAGCGTGTTTTGAGGTCTGATGGATATGCGTGCATCGCTATTTTAGGACCAACGGCGAAACCACGTGAAAATAGCTATCCTCGTTTATATGGAAAAGATGTTGTTTGTAATACGATGATGCCTTGGGAATTTGAAAGGCTGGCAGAGGAACAAGGGTTTCAAGTAGTCGATGGGATGGGTGTATATAAACGAGGGGTAAATGAAAAAATGCTTGGACAATTATCAGTAGAACTGCAGCAAGCACTAACATTTTTGTGGGTATTTATGCTAAAAAAATAATGCCTGAAGAAATGTGCAAAATTTAGGAGGGAAATAAGTGCAGAAAATACAAAAAACTGATACAATATCAGCAGAACCAATTAAAGGGGGACTAGGGTATATGACAACTACTACAACAATTAAATCCGATATTGAAATTGCACAAGAAGCAAGTATGAAGAAAATTCAAGAGGTTGCAGCGGAGTTAAATATTTTAGAAGAAGAACTAGAGCCTTATGGTCATTATAAAGGGAAGTTATCTCTTGATATTTTTAAGCGCTTACAAACTGAAAAGGACGGAAAAGTTGTTTTAGTAACAGCAATTAACCCGACTCCAGCAGGAGAAGGTAAATCAACAGTAACAGTTGGTTTAGGTCAAGCTTTTAATAAAATTGGTAAAAAAGCAGTTATTGCACTTCGCGAACCATCTCTTGGACCAACAATGGGACTAAAAGGCGGTGCAGCAGGTGGAGGCTATTCACAAGTAGTACCAATGGAAGACATCAACCTTCACTTTACTGGTGATCTTCATGCCATTACAACTGCAAATAACGCGTTAGCAGCGTTTATTGATAACCATATTCAACAAGGAAATGTACTTAAGATTGATACAAGAAAAATCGTATGGAAGCGTTGTGTCGATTTAAATGACCGTGCACTGCGTAATGTAGTAATTGGCCTTGGTGGACCAGTTCAAGGTGTACCGCGTGAAGATGGTTTTGATATTACAGTAGCATCTGAAATTATGGCTGTATTCTGCCTTGCAACAGATATTCAAGATTTAAAAGCGCGTTTATCTCGCATTGTAGTTGCTTATAATATGGACAACGAGCCTGTAACAGTTAAAGATTTAGGTGTAGAAGGAGCGTTAACACTTCTGTTAAAAGATGCGTTAAAACCAAACTTAGTTCAAACACTAGAAAATACACCAGCAATCATTCATGGTGGACCATTTGCTAACATCGCTCACGGTTGTAACAGTGTTATCGCTACAACAATGGCAGCGAAATTAGGTGATTATGTCATTACAGAAGCTGGTTTTGGTGCGGACTTAGGTGCTGAAAAATTCTTAGATATTAAAGCGCGTGCAGCAGGTATTAAACCAGAAGCAGTGGTTATCGTTGCGACAATTCGTGCGCTTAAAATGCACGGCGGCGTAGCGAAAGATCAGTTAAAAGAAGAAAATGTAGATGCATTAGCAAAAGGAATGGAAAACTTACAAAAACATGTGGAAACAATTCAAAGTTTCGGTGTTCCATTCGTAATTGCAATTAATAAATTTATTACAGATACAGATGCAGAGGTTGCATACTTACAAGAATGGTGCAACGAACGTGGCTACGAAGTATCCTTAACAGAAGTTTGGGAAAAAGGTGGTCAAGGTGGTGTAGACCTTGCTGAGAAAGTATTAAAAGTAATTGAAAAAGGTGACAACAAATACGCACCACTTTATGATTTAGAATTATCTTTAGAAGAAAAAATCCGTACAATTGCTCAAAAAGTATACGGTGCAAAAGATATTGAATTTGCTCCGAAAGCACGTAAACAATTGGCTCAATTTACAGGAGAAGGTTGGAGTAACTTACCGGTATGTATGGCAAAAACACAATATTCTCTTTCTGATGATGCAACGAAATTAGGTCGACCATCTGACTTTATTGTGACAATTCGTGAACTAAAACCATCTATCGGTGCAGGGTTTATTGTAGCATTAACGGGAACAATGTTAACAATGCCAGGTCTGCCAAAACAACCAGCTGCACTTCAAATGGACGTAAATGAAGATGGAAAAGCAGTAGGTTTATTCTAAAAGGTTGTAATTCATCTCGTTTATCTGTAAACTATATATACATCAAGTGGCGCCTTTCCATCGAAAGGCGCCTGTTTTTTGGAGGAAATTATGTTTGATCCAACTGCTTTTGACAATTTAAAAGTAATCGTTGAAGGAGCTGTCTACGATTTTGATTTACATGGAGATATTCTTGTAACGGATCGAAAAGATATGATGGACCTTGCGTCGTTAAGTCGTATATACAATATTTCATTTCAATTAAACGAATCATTTGAAACGTTAGTAGAAGCGACATTTTCATTATCTGTAGATGCAAAAAATTTATCAGGTGAGATATTGGAAGTACCTCAGTTTATACCGGGGTGTGAAATGAAACTAAGGTTTATATTTCCGCTGCAATGCCCAGAAACCGACTGCCAACAAATTGAAAGCTTATTACAATCTATCTGGGGAAAAGAGCGAATGATTACGCAACAAATTTCATACGAATATAATAAGCAAGCGATTTCATATCATAATAAGGTAGAAGTTCTATTTCAAAAAGCGATTACAGAAGACCATGTTGATGATTTAATAGCTGTTATTTCTCACATGATAGAAACGGTGCGAGCAATACAACATTTTCTTCAAAAATAGAGATAAAGGAGAAAAACAAATGATAAAAGATATGCAACCATTTTTGCAACAAGCTTGGGAGAAGGCTGGTTTTAAAGAGTTTACTGAAATTCAAAAGCAAGCAATTCCAACCATTTTAGAAGGACAAGACGTTATAGCTGAATCTCCAACCGGAACAGGAAAAACATTAGCGTACTTATTGCCACTTTTACATAAAATCAATCCTGAAGTAAAACAACCACAAGTTGTAATTCTAGCACCAACACGTGAACTTGTTATGCAAATTCATGAAGAAGTTCAAAAGTTTACAGCAGGAACTGATATTTCAGGTGCATCTTTAATTGGAGGGGCGGATATTAAGCGCCAAGTAGAAAAATTAAAGAAACATCCAAAAGTAATTGTTGGTTCACCAGGGCGTATTTTGGAATTAATTCGTATGAAAAAGTTAAAAATGCATGAAGTAAAAACAATTGTATTTGATGAGTTTGATCAAATCGTAAAACAAAAGATGGTTGACGCTGTACATGATGTTATAAAATCTACAATGCGCGATCGTCAATTAGTATTCTTCTCTGCAACGATGACAAAAGACGCAGAAGAAGTAGCGCGTGATTTTGCGGTTGAACCACAATTAGTTCGTGTAAAACGTACAGAAACGAAAAGCCTAGTGGAGCACACATACATTGTTTGTGAGCGTCGTGAGAAAAATGATTACGTAAGAAAAATTATGCATATTGGCAATGTAAAAGCAGTAGCCTTTTTAAATGATCCATATCGTTTAGATGAAATTGCTGAAAAATTAAAGTATCGCAAAATGAAAGCTGCAGCACTTCATGCAGAGGCAAGTAAACAAGAGCGTGAAGCAACGATGCGTGCATTCCGTCAAGGAAAAGTAGAAATTTTACTGGCGACTGATATTGCAGCACGTGGATTAGATATTGATGATTTAACACACGTAATTCATTTAGAATTACCAGATACACTAGACCAATACATTCACCGTTCAGGTCGTACAGGACGTATGGGGAAAGAGGGGACAGTTGTTTCTCTTGTTACGCCACAAGAGGAGCGTAAACTACTTCAATTTGCGAAAAAATTAGGTATTCAATTTACAAAGCAAGAAATGTTTAAAGGTACTTTTGTAGAGTCAAAACCGAAAGCACCAAAGAAAAAGAAACCTACATTTACTGGGAAAAGAAAGCCTAGATAATGGGAAATTTTTCATTAATAGTGGAATAATAAAAAGGCGTGTCTGCATGTATAAAGCAGTCACGTCTTTTTAGTGTTTTTGTATACAGGGTTATGTCAAATAACAATGTTGATATTTGAATAAAAGGAACATTTGTTCTACAACAAGGAGAGGCATTAAATATATCGAAAGAGGGGTAATGTAGTATGGATACGCAAGTAATCACGAAATTTAAAGTATGTAAGCCGGCAAATGAGATATTTGAAGCTATAGTAGATCCTGAAAAAATGTCTAATTATTGGTTTTCATCTGGAACTGAAAGATTGGAACAAGGCAAGACGATTACTTGGAGATATGATGAATATAATGCAGAAGTTGTAATACGTGTATTAGAAATTGAGGAAAGTAAAAAAATCGTATTCTCATGGGGAGGATACGGTGAAGAAACAGTTGTTACGATTACAATAAGTGAGTTGGATCATACGAGTACAATGATTGAAGTAAATGAATCAGGTTTGAAAGAAGATGACCCTGAAATCGTAAACAAGATGATAGGACAAAAAGAAGGCTGGGTGTATGTGTTAACTTGTTTAAAGGGTTACTTGGAGAATGGAGTTAGTAATTTGAGAGCGTCATTAATTCATTAATGAAATGGCTTCACGCCTACAAGAATATTTTGATTCTTGTAGGCGTGAACCGATTAATAGTACTATTTAAAGATGTTTTTCAAAAAAGAAAATACCTTTTTCAATAGCAGTTTCTACATAACCAACGATTTGATTAAGTGTAAACACTTGTAAGTTTGTATGTAAATCTTGCTCTGGATACAGCATATCGTCAAAGATAAATTTTTTAAAAGCTAGAACATTTTCTTTTGTTACTTCCTCAATCTTTGGTATATTTGCTTCTTGGTTAAGGATAGAAAGGAATTGTTGATCTTTATCATAAAGATGTAATAGTTTTGCATTCAACAATTTAAAATCGTCATGATATAGGGATAAAATTGTTGTGTCATGCTCGATTCTATTTTTGAGCCAAGGGAGAAAAAATCCGTTCAACCAATTATCATCAGCGATAAGGTGTGTGTAATAGCCTAAAATAAAGGGGAAGTCTATAAATGATTCATATTTATGAAGAAATGCATCATGATCGATTCTTCTCGTATAGTTTTTTGTCGTACCAGCGTAGAAATGGGACTTTTCTTTTTCTGATTTTGAATAAACTGCATCAGGAGCGACTCCACCGAGTAAGAAAGATGTTCTATCTTGAATGGATAATTTCTCTGCAATACCATTTGCGATAATTAAGTGCATAATCCGTGATCCCATAAATGACACCTCTATTTCATATCCAAAATGACTTTTCCAGTACTTTGTCTACTTTCTACCGATCCATGTACTTTCCCTGCATCTTGCAGTGTAAACCGTTTCCCTAATTTAATTTGCAGGCGGCTATCCCGTAAATATTGAAACACTTGATCGGCTGTATAACGGAGCAAGTGAGGACGCTTTTTACGAGTTGTCCCAAAGCTAAAGCCAAGAATGGAACGACAACTTGCATGTAAATCTTTCGTTCGGAATGTACCAATTTCACCGCTTGCATTTCCAAAATGGACAAGCCGACCGTAGTAAGCAAGGCATTCTAGGCTTTTCTCTGATACAGTTCCGGAAATAGAGTCTAATATCACGTTTACTCCTTCGCCATCTGTAAGTGCATTTACCTTCTCTGCAAAATCTTCATTTTGATAACAAATTACATGATCAGCTCCAGCATCTAAAGCAATTTTTCTTTTTGGTTCTGTTCCGACTGTTCCAATAATTTTTCCAGCACCTAATATTTTGGCTAACTGAATAGCTGTTGTTCCAATTCCACCAGCTGCTGCATGAATCAAAACAGTTTCACCTTGTTGTAATCTTGCTATATTTGCAAGCAAATTATAACTCGTAAAAGATACAATAGGACAAGCAGCTGCAGTTGTGAAGTCAACTTCATCAGGTAACACAAACGTAAGGTTTTCATTCGCGACAACATACTCAGCATAAGATCCATTCAAAGGAAAGGCGATTACCCGCTGTCCTACGCGAATATTTTTAACATCTGAACCGACTTGCTCGACAATTCCTGCTGCATCTATACCAGGGATAAAGGGCAGTTTTCCATTTCCTTTTTTCCCATAGCGAGATTTAATATCGGCAAAGTTGACGCTGGTTGCGATAACGCGAATTAATACTTGCTTCTCTGTAATAGTCGGTATAGGCACCTCTGTATATTTCAGTTTATCTGGACCACCAAATTCTGTTACAACAATAGCCTTCATCATATATCCCTCCAACATAGAGTCTATTTATTATTTTAAACACCTATCTTAAAATGGAAAATTATATAATTGTTATGGTGAATTATAAGCTAAGATTATGAAGTAATTAATTTATTCATCTATACAAAAATTTATATTAAAAAACCGAACGAAATGTTCTTTATTTGCCAATATATAGTGTAAGACAAAGGAGGGACAATGAATGGATCAGGAAAAAGACTATCATCATCTCATCCAATTAACTCTATCAGGAAATCAAGAAGCATACAGTGAATTGTATGATAAGACAATTCAAGATGTTTATAGAACAGCTCATTTTTTGATAGAAGAAAAGGTAGAGGTAGATGATGTAGTCCAGGAAATATATTTACAGTTGTATCAATCGCTTAGCAAGTATAATCCGGAGAGATCTTTTCGGCCATGGTTATTGGGACTTGCAATCAGGCAAATTCATTCATATAGGAGAAAAAGGTGGATGCGTCTGCGGATTTTAAAGAAAGCAGAGGAGCAGAAGAAGCCAATTGAATTTGATTTTTCAAGTGATATTGTGAATAAGATTTCGAATCAAAAGCTTATTGCACTCATTCATAAATTACCTTACAAATTAAAACAAGTGATTATCCTACGGTATTTACATGATTATCCACAAGAAGAAGTAGCGAATATTTTATATATTCCGGTTGGAACGGTTAAATCACGAATTCATACGGCCTTAAAGAAATTACGTCAAAAAGAGCAAGTAGAAGAAATCTTTTTAGGAGAGGTAGGGGACGCGAAGTGAGTTTAGAGTATCGGGTAAGGGAATCTATACAAGAAGAAGCAAAGGGAATTATACCGCCACCTGAGTTGAAAGAAAAAGTAACCATTCAAATAAAAGTAAAGCGAGGGAAAACGATGAAAAAGCGTCTTATCACAGGAGTACTAGCAGCAGCACTATTAATTCCAACCACAGGTTTTGCGTATCAATCTATTATGGCTGATGGTATTTATGGATCGTTTGAGAATTTGAAAAAACATGCAGGAAATGCAACACTTCAAGGGTATTTGCAGTTAGATGCGAAACTATCACAAGCAAAAGGAGAAATTGGTGAAAAGGAATATGAAAAATTTACAAAGCATTTAAAAAAACTTACAAATGCAAAGCTTACATATGGAGATCCTAACGGTAACATAGATTATGATCAATTATCACCGGCGAAAAAAGAGGAAATGAAAAAGATAGTGATGGTACTTCAGCCGTACTTTGATAAATTGAATGGGGATAAATCTAGTAAAGAAGTATTAACTTCTAAAGAGTACGAACAGTATATAGATGCATTAATGACCTATGAGAAAGTGCAAGTGAAAATTAAATCAAGCGGACATGTAACGGTAGAAGAAGTTCCCGAAGCGTATAAAGAGGAATTTGTACAAGCGGATCGGTTTATGGAGTATGTAAATGGAAAGGTACAACAAATAAATTAGATCTATGAAAAGAAGAGCTGATGTTTATAAAGTGAAACATAAGTATTTGATTATTTCTTTCATCGTTTCCCTCCTTTTTGTATATGTGTATTATTCAAAAAATATATTCAAAGAAAGAGGATATATGCTTGAAACAAAGCATCATATCCTCGGATGTTTTTTCATTTAGTTAGTAGTCGTTTTAGCCTTTTCTTGCTTTGTAAGATAATCGATAATTCCCATCGCACTGATTTCCATATCTAGTTTTATTACATCATAAATAGAATGTGTGGATGGTACGCCTTGCTGTGAAAGGTGTGAGGATACCTTTTCAAGCAGCAAAACATATAGTTCATGACTTGCCGTTTCAAAATCCTGATTTTTTTCAAATACTTGTTTTCCAGTCTCAACAAAGATAGGTAGCCAATACTCAAGCTGTTTATACACTTCAGAAACATGGGAAGATGCACCATAATGCCCAAAGTAGATTGAATCAACTTTCATACTTCGGATGCGATCTTTTGCCGCCATCATCGCATCTGGTTGAAACTGTGAAGGAGACGTAGTGGGCAAGTATAGTTCAACGCCAAGTTCAGCTAGTTCTCGATAATAAATACCAATTGTGTCACCTGTGAAAATGCCATTTGTTAAAGAGTCATGGATGCTAATATGGTGTTTTGCATGCCCTGGTGTATCATAAAATGTGAGCGTCCGATTTTTTGAAATTTGTAGTACGTCACCATCCTGTACAATATGGACGCGTTTTTCTGGAATAGGAAGGATTGGATTGAAGAGTTCATCAAAAGCATCGCCATATACAGCTTTGGCACCTTGGATTAATTTTGTAGGATCAATCATATGACGTGCGCCACGTGAATGTACGAATAGAGTAGCATTTGGGCACTTCTCCATCATTAAACCAGCGCTACCAGCATGATCAAGATGAACATGTGTAACAATGATATTTTTAACATCTGCTAAGTCAATACGTAATTGATGTAAGCCGTTTAGAATGTACGGAAGAGAAGGTGCTGCACACGTTTCGATTAAAGTAATATCATCACCTAGTAAAACATATGTACCTGTACGCTCGTTATGTTGTAAATCGTAATCATCAATGAGATATAACTGAGAGGATAATTGTTCAACTTTTTTCATATGAATCACTCCTTATAATCTGATGTTCTTTTATTATAAAATAAAAGGCAGAAAACGAAAAATCGTTTTCTGCCTTTATGTAATGTTGTTATTTACTTTGCTCTTTACTAATTGACATAATAAAGAATCCGACAATACCACCAACTAGTGGAAGGAAAATCATTCCTGCAAGTGAAAAGTACTTGCTTAAAAATAGGCCATTTACATCGATAAACCATCCAGCAACAAATAATACCATCATGTATAATACGAAATAAAACTCGCGATTTGAAATCATTTCCCGTTGTGCAGTTTTCATTATCAACACCATCTTTTTTCATTATAATGGAATTGAAAATGTCACAATTTAGAAGGTAAACTGTCACATTTTGTTCACAATTTAATTGTAAAACTTTCCAAGAGAAATGTCTAGTAGTTTGTGTCGAATTTTCGAACAAAAATAAAGCGCTCTCATTAGACGGGAAACTTAAATACATATATGATGAGAATAAGTAAGAAAGGATAGAGAGGGGCAGATATATATGACAGTTTATAATTTCTCTGCAAAAACAATTACAGGGGAAGAAAAATCATTGCGAGAGTATGAGGGGAAAGTTCTTCTCATTGTAAATGTCGCAAGTAAATGTGGATTTACACCGCAATATAAAGGGTTGCAGTCTATTTATGAAAAGTATAAAGGGCAAGGACTAGAAATACTGGGTTTCCCATGTAATCAATTTGGGGGACAGGAACCAGGTACAGAAGAGGAGATTACAAGTTTTTGTGAATTGAATTATGGAGTAACCTTTCCAATGTTCGCGAAAGTTGATGTGAAAGGTGATAAATCACATCCACTATATACATATATGACGGATCGGGCGCCGGGTATACTTGGTATGAAGGCGGTTAAGTGGAACTTTACGAAGTTTTTAATCGGGCGTGATGGAAAAGTGATGGATCGATTTGCACCGCAGACGAAGCCGGAAGAGTTGGAGAAGGAGATTGAAAAGGTATTATAAGCTACTATTTTCTATAAAGAGTGGGAAGGAACTTGTTCGAAAATAGTATATTTCATTTTTTCACCTTCCTAGAAAAAATATTTGAAATAAAGAAAAACGTTAGGTGACAGATATAAATGACTCTGTCACCTAACGCTTTAAGTATGAAAAAAGTTTATCTTTTTGATTTTACATAACCAGCTGCCTTGGCATCAGCTTCTGAACAGAACCAAACTATATTATCTTTTGTAGAATCGTAATATTGACCGCCAGGAACATGATACTTTTTAGAATTAGCATTTCCTTTAATTTGGCCTTTACAAGAAGTGTTGGTTTCTTTATCATCGCTAGGGTCATTTTGGAAAGGTTGACCATTAGAGCCTCCATGATTACTAGTAGGTGAGGAAGCTACAGTACTTTTCTTTTGTGAAGCTTGCTCAACAGCTTGACGTTGTTGCTCTTCCTGTTGTTTCCGAGCTTGTTCCTCAGCTTGGCGCTTTTCTTCTTCCTGTTTCTTTTGAGCTTGTTCTGCTGCTTGACGTTGTTGCTCTTCTTGTTGTTTCCGAGCCTGTTCTTCAGCTTGACGTTGTTGCTCTTCCTGCTGTTTTTTAGCTTGTTCTTCAGCTTGACGTTTTTGTTCTTCCTGTTGCTTTTGGGCTTGTTCTTCTTCTAGTTTACGAGCTTTTTCGTCTGCTTCTTTCTGTTCTAGTTCTTTTTTCTTATCTGCATCTTTTTTATCTACTTTTTCAGATGCAACTGTTTTATCATTTGCTGTTATCTTTTCAGTAGAGGGAGTTGAGATACTAGTTAATACCCCAAAAGCTATAAATAAACCAGCAGTAATTAAAAATTGTTTCTTAGCCATACCTGTTTTCTTAATGATAGATAGGATGGATAAGACAAGGAAGAAAATAAATAGAATTAAACATACATTAGCGAAAAAGTTAATAATAGGGTGATTTGTTTTTTCAGTACTTGTCATCATGACTAAAAATGAAATAATAAAACAAATAACCGCAGGTCTACCATATTTCATTGCTTTCCCATTTTTCTTAAAGAATGAAATAATACATAAGATTAGTAGAATAAGGGCTTACTAAAAATATAATATTATTATGTAAACAAAAAAAGATGTAAGAAATGTAATGCTTTTAATAGATAGAACTTACGACCAAAGGAGGATGTATGATTCGTCAAGCAAAAAAAGAAGAAATTGTAATCGTAAGAGGCTGGTTACAGGAAGTAGCAATTTCTCTATGTGATAAGGAAAAATGGAATGCGAGTTTATGGAACGATGAAATAGATGCGTATTTTATACATAGAATTGTAGTCTCGAAAGAGGGCAAGGGATTAAACATCGGTAGTCAGTTTATACAATGGGCAAAGAATAGAGCAAGAGAGCCTGGAAAGAAACTACGACTAGATTGCGTTGCTAGTTTGCTTTTATAATACTTTGAAAATCAGTTCATTTATAAAAAAAGGTGATGTAGAGGAAGGAGATGAGAACCAATATTGATTATTCTTTATTTGTAACTTTCTCTTCTAAAGTCCTACGTTTCTATGATTCTCCTTCTTGGCAGGATAAAGATGTTGCCGGAACTGTGGATACAGGATTAGGATTTATAATCGATGCAAAAGTAACTATCAATGGATCAACACAATACAAAGTACATAATTCGAAAGGGAATACATACTACATTACGGCTAGTAATGCGTATGTGAATGTGAAGTAATATGAACAAAAGACCGCCTATTACGGGCGGTCAATTTTTACTAATTATTTTTTAATGCTTGTTTTACGGTTTTAACTGTTTGTTCAAGCCATTCTAATGGTGTTATTTCTAATCCTTCAAAATATTATTCCATCTGCAGAAAACTGTATGTACTCATTTTTTTCTTTATCACTATAATCACTTTGAATAAATTCAGCTAGAAAAATAATAGCGTCTTGTAAATATTCTTTGGGTGCCTCTTCTAGTAATTCTTGGAGTGCTTCTTCATAGAAAGTATCTTGATGAAAATTACTCGCAAGAAATTGAAATACTTCATCATCCTCAAAATTGTTTTTTAATAACATAATCTTCCTCCTATAATCATTGTGGATATCCGGTTAAGATAAAACTCCCATTGCCGTCTTTTTTAAGACAATTTTAGCAATAGTCACCTCTAAATATCTTCAGATCCTCTTGCGGTAACTATTGCGGATAATTATCTAGGAAAAACGACTTTAAAACGTAAGATAATGGGGGGGGATGTGAAATAATAGATAGAGCTGACTTCGTGTAGAAGTCAGCTCTATCTATTATTACAATTCTTTATTTTCCCCTTTTTTAAATTCTTTTTGTTTATCTAGCCAAATATGAATTAAGTCTACTAATTCAATCGTTTCTATCTCACAAAATTCTCCCTTACCATCTTCAGCCAAATTGTCTAGGACAGTAGTTGTATCTTTCCGAATTTCTAAACTGCAAATGTTGCCATTTACTACAACGTAATTTTCTTTCCCATTTAAAACACTATGTATTTCTTCTAAAATCCAATCTCCAAACGCAGAAACTTCAACGCCTAAAAAAGTCTCAATAAGTTTAATTTCTTGAGGAAGCCTCATAACTAATTTTCCGTTGGTAAGTACTTCAAAGCTATATGGATATTTCATTATTATTGTACTCCTTTATACTAAAAATAAAATTTATTCCGATGGGAAAGCAGAGATGATTTTCCCATTTCCATCTATATACATGCTAATCCTTATACCATCTGAACCTATTCCTGAATATGTGTTACCAAATTCATAAGTTCTATTATTATATGCTTCATTTATATTATCTACAATCTTTTGTGGGCTCCAATCTTTAGGGGGAAATGTGGAGAATCCCCTATTTCCGGTTTTAGGGATTCCATTTACTTCTACCCTAGCTTTATAGATGCCTTGATCATTTACTATCTCTTCTGTTCCGCGTTCTATGAACTATTATAACGGTGCAAAAGGTTGGGGATTTTATGTCCACGATGGTGCTTGGATATACTTAAATTACTAGAAAAGGAGGTTGGAAGAAATGAATGTATTTATTTATCCATTGCAAGCAAGAGAAGGAAGTCCATTTATGGGAAGAGTAGTAACAATCAAGCGAGATGAAAATGGGATATCTATACCGATTCCTTCTGATATGTTAAATGATGCAGGAGTAACAGATGCAGCACAGGTAGAGGTATGGTCCATGTTAGATGGTACGGTTTCATTTGGTATTGCTACCCTTTGCGAGCTATGCGGACGGGGAGCGAAACTGTACGAAATTGAAATAGGGCCAATTAAGAAGAAAATTTGTGCAGAAGATTACCGTAAGTTATTCGGAATTTACTCCATCGCTATCAAGCCAAGATTTTAAAATACCCCCAAACCATAATTTTTATTTTTAAAACTTTCTTGTTTGTAGAGTTTTAAGAGGCAGAAATAGTTATTATATCAACTAATAACGTTATTAATCTTCATATACCCTTCAGTATATACAGGATGACCTCTTAATTCTTCCCACATATACTGAAGGGCTCCCACATCATGGCTGCACTCCTTTTTGAATATTAGTAATACTTACTTACAAATTAAAATCTTTAATTTTATTTAATTATAATTTATAAGTATACTTGATGTAATAATATTTTGAATATTCACGATAGTATCTATTCGATCACTAACATATGAAAAAAGGGGGGAAATCATTTAATGGGTTATAATTTAGACGAAAATCTGAAAAGAAGTGCAAGTAATTTCCCAGGCAGTATCGCTTATATCTATAGAGATAAAAGTGTTACTTATAAGGAACTAAATCAGCAGGTAGAACGATTGGCTGCTGGTTTGTCTGCCAGGGGAATCGGGAAGGGAGATGGAGTGGCTCTTTTATTAGGAAATAGCCCTGAATTTCTCATTACGTACTACGGCATTTTACGACTAGGTGCATTTGCTGTTCCGATGAATCCTTTGTATACCAAAGAGGAAATCAACTACATTTTAGACAATAGCCAAGTTAAAGCGGTTATTGCTCATGTATCTGTAGAACTGAAGTTATCAGAAGTAAAGGAACAATTGAACAATCTAAAGCTAGTCATTTATACAGATGCCGAGGATCAGGAATGTAAATGGGAGCATCTGATGGAAACAAGCAATAATGATTGTCTAAGCCCTTTCATTGATCAGGAAGACCTTGCAGTTATTTTATACACATCCGGAACAACAGGGAAACCAAAGGGTGCGATGTTATCACATCGGAATTTGGCTTCGAATGCAGACGCCATTTCAGAATTAATTGAACTTCATGGTAAAGATTGTGTAGTTGCTGTTCTACCAATGTTTCATGTTTTCTGTATGACTATTTGTCTGAATGCACCAATTGCTTGCGGGGCAACTGTCCTGATCCTACCTAAATTCAGCCCTCTTGATGTGATCAGTACCATTCGAGAAAAAAAGGCAACAGTGTTTGCTGGAGTTCCTACGATGTATAATTTTATCTTACAATTGCCTGAATCCACTGCGGAAGATTTCTTATCCATTCGCTTGTGTATCTCAGGAGGTGCCTCGATTCCGGTCGAGCTGCTACAAAAATTTGAAAACAAGTATAACGTTTTTATCTTGGAAGGGTATGGCCTTTCGGAAACTGCTCCTCTTGTCGCTATTAATCCTTTAAAGGGAATCCGCAAACCAGGCTCTATCGGCCTAAGTATACCAGGCCTCAAGAGCAAAATTGTCAATGAGGACGGAAAAGAATTGCCCAGAGGAGAAATCGGAGAATTAGTAGTCCAAGGGCTAAATGTAATGAAGGGATACTTGAGGATGCCGGAAGCTACATCAGCTGCCTTAATAGATGAATGGTTTTACACAGGTGATCTAGCAACAATGGATGAAGAAGGATACATCTACATCGTTGATCGCAAGAAGGATATGATTCTTGTTGGTGGATACAATGTATATCCTCGTGAAGTGGAGGAAGTTCTGTATCAACATCCTGCTGTTGTAGAGGCGGCCGTAATCGGAGTTTCCGATGGAGAATACGGAGAAAACGTAAAAGCTTATGTCGTAGTCAATGATGTGCAGATCACCATGAATGACATTATTCGATTCTGTCAGGATAAACTGGTAAAGTACAAGCTTCCTAGACAAGTGGAATTTTCTAAAGAGTTACCTAAGAACTCAACAGGAAAGATTTTGCGCAGAGAGTTAAGACAATTGATTGAAGTTAAGTAAGAAACTAACTAACCATATTATTGAAGGGGGATTATTTATGTCGTCCATTTTAAAGGAAAAAGTTCAAGGACCAGTAGCGTGGAAAGGTATTGATTTAGCTAAAGATGATTCATGGGTGTATTATTTGTCTGAGAAAACGATCGCATCTCTTGAAAGCGCTTTATTTCGTGTTAAACAAAAGGGTTTAAAAGCACCTAATTTTAACAAGGAGGACTTCCTGATTCCGGATCTCTCTGACGAAATTGCGTACTTTCTGGAAGAACTAGAGAATGGGAAGGGGTTCCTATTAATTCGTGGATTGCCAATGGAAAGGTATACGGATGAAGAAGCGAGCATCATTTATTGGGGTCTCGGACTTCACATGGGCATCCCGGTATCGCAAAACGCAAATGGTGACCTCTTAGGGCACGTCATTGATCAAGGTCTTAGCTTAGAAAATTCAAATGTACGTGGTTACCAAACGAAACTGCATCTTCCTTTTCACGCAGATGGGTCTGATGTCGTTGGATTATTAAGCCTTCGAAAAGGGAAATCTGGGGGTTTCAGTAGTATCATAAGTTCAATGGCTGTTTATAATGAAATTCTTGAGAAGTACCCAGAGTATCTGGGAATTCTCTGTCGTCCATTCAACTTTGATCGTCGTGGTGAGGAATCGCCAGGTGAATCGCCAGTATTTACATCACCAATTTTTAGTTACTATGATGGTAAATTGAGCTGCAGATATGTCCGTACATTTATAGAATCAGCACAAGCGAAAACAGGTATCCATTTGTCAAAAGTTGAAATTGAAGCGTTAGACATACTGGATTCCATCCTTCATGATGAAAATATGCATTATAGTATGCTGTTGGAAGAAGGTGATATGCAATTCGTCAATAATTATACAGTTCTTCACTCACGTACTCAATACGAAGACTATAAAGAACCGGAACGCAAACGTCATTTATTAAGATTATGGCTCACGATGCCAAATGGCCGAGAAATTGCACCTGATTTCGCGATGTTTATTGATGAGAAAACAGGTAAAGCGGGTCGCGGCGGTATTCCCGTCCGTGGAAAAACATCTGGCGGTATTGTAGAAAACTTGAAGTAATTGGGTTTAAATCCGAAAGACATATCTATATAAACCGTTTCGTAAGAACAACAATTGATTCATGTAATGGGGGGCACCTTTTCAGATATCAGGAAAAGGTTTTCCCTTGATGGTATAAATAAGGGGGAGTTATACGTTGAGCACTCCAAAGTATTCTTGGATTATATTATTATTTCTAGTTGCATCAGGTATGATTAACCAAGTTGATAAAATTATTATTGGTTTGGTTTCCGTTCCCCTAATGAAAGAGTTACATTTAAGTCCTTCACAATGGGGATTGGTGGGAAGTTCCTTCTTTTGGTTCTTTACCTTTTCTTCTATCATTCTTGGTGGTATGGTCGATTCCAAAAATACGAAAAAAATGTTAACTTGGATGTCACTTACAAGGTGACCATAACTATGTTGATTGATTATTTGGTCAATGAATCTATTACTTCGTTTTTTGAAAGGGTTAGTTTGTGAGATTGGATGCCGGTATATATTAATACAACTTATTTACAAATTAAAAATAACAATTTTATTTAATTTATAATTATAAGTATACTAAAAAATATATTCCGAATATTCAGTCATAACACCAATGTAAACGTTATTAATGTTTTGGAAGGTAGTGAGAGGTTCGGGTCCAAGGGCGATAAAGATGCTTCGCTTTTCTTCATTGTTAACGCTAAAAAATTCAGTCATCTTAAGTAAGAAAATAACCAACTTAATAAAGGAGGATTATTTATGTCGATCATTTTAAAGGAAAAAATTCAAGAGCGTTCAGCGTGGAAGGGTATTGAACTAGCTAAGGATGATTCATGGATTTATTATTTGTCCGAGAAAACGATTGCTGCACTTGAGAAGGCTGTATTACATGTTCAGCGTAAGGGATTAAAAGCCCCTGATTTTGGAAAAGAGGATTTCCCTATTTCGGATATTGCTGACGAAATCACTGACTTTGTTGACGAGTTGGAGAATGGTAGAGGGTTCCTATTGATTCGTGGATTGCCAATGGAACGTTATACTGATGAAGAAGCGAGCATCATTTACTGGGGTCTCGGACTTTACCTAGGTATTCCAATCATTCAAAGCAAAAAAGGTGACCTTTTAGGGCATATCAAAGACGTAGGTCTCGACTTTAAAAATACAAGTGTACGTGGATACCAAACGAATGTACACCTTCCTTATCACACAGACCTCGCTGATGTAGTTGGTTTACTATGCCTTCGCAAAGCAAAATCTGGTGGTTTAAGTAGTATCGCAAGTTCTATGGCTATTTATAATGAAATTCTTGAGAAGTACCCAGAGTATCTTGGAATTCTTTATCGTCCATTCTTCCATGATCTTCGCGGGGAAGAAGCACCAGGTTCATCTCCAGTAGTTCCATCACCAATCTTTAGTTATTACGATGGTAAATTGAGCTGCAGATGGATACGGAATTATATCGAATCTGCACAAACGAAAACAGATGTTTCTTTGACGAAATTAGAAATCGAAGCATTTGATTTACTAGATTCCCTTACTCATGATAAGAACATGCATATTGATATGATGATGGAACCAGGTGATATGCAATTCGTTAATAATTACACAGTTATGCATTCACGCACAGTATTTGAAGATTATGAAGAAGATGACCGCAAACGTCATTTATTAAGATTGTGGCTTATGATGCCAAATGGTCGAAAAATTGCCCCAGATTTCGAGTTTTATATTGGAGGGGTACCTGTAAATAGATAAAGTGAAACTTCTATCAGTGGGGGCTTCATCCCCGCTGATGGAAAGCTCGTGCAAGCGGTCTCTTACTGCCAGTTAATGCGGGATATACAGCTGGTGATAAGTAAAATCACCATTGTATGATTTTTTATTATGAAGTTCATGTGAAGGTATCAGAACAGGAATAAAGGTTTAGGAAATATCCGAGTTAGTTTTAAAATAAATTGAAGTGAGGATGATGTTTCATGGCAAATTTAGATCCGCAGGCAGAAAAATATTTACAAGCATTTAATCAGATGCCGCCTATTCATATGATGGATCCAGAGGCAGTAAGAGATATGCTCTCCAATGCACCGCGCCCTGCTGTAAAATTAAATCTGGTTTCAAAGGTAGAAAATTTAATGATACCGGTAAGTCAAGATGAAGAAATCAAATGTAGGGTATACATACCGGAGGGGCAAGGTCCCTTCCCGATATTTATTTACTACCATGGTGGAGGATGGGTTCTAGGAGATATTGAAGCGATGGATGCAAGTTGCCGAATGATCGCAAATAGAACGGCTAGTATTGTCGTATCAATAAACTACCGTCTCGCTCCAGAGTATAAGTTCCCTACTCCAGTGGAAGACGCATATGCGGCATTGGAATGGGTTTATGAAGAAGGGGCCTCTTTTAACGGAGATGTTACTAGATTGGCAGTCGGAGGAGATAGCGTAGGTGGAAATCTAGCGACAGTAGTTACTATGATGGCGAGAGACAGAAAAGGCCCTGACATCACTGCACAGGTCTTAATCTACCCTGCGACAAATCTTGAGTTTAATACGGAATCCCATCAAACATTTGCAAAAGGATTTGGGCTAGATCGCGAACAGCTGATTTGGTTCCGTGATCATTATTTAAGGAATGATGAGGACAGATATAATGAATACGCTTCTCCTTTAGTTGCTGAAGATTTAACTGGTCTCCCGCCAGCAATCGTAATCACAGCAGAAAATGATGTGCTTCGGGATGAAGGAATGGCTTATGCCGAACGTCTGAGAAAATTTGGTGTGCAAGTTGAATATGCATGTGAACTCGGTATGATCCACGGCTTTTTTGCACACATAGCTATTTTCCCAAAGAACATTGAATCAACTGTTTCTAAGATTGACAAGTTCTTGAATACTGCTAAATATACAATAGGGATAGATTGAAATCAAAAAGTTCTAAAAAACGAGCCTCAGCTTTTAGTGAGGCTCGTTTTTTAAATACACTACTATTGGTAATCTACGATACAGTTACAATATCAATCCTAGTTTTTTAGTAAAAAACGGTATCTCCAATTCCGCCGGTTACCGAAATGACATCACCAGTAATCGATGCCGCTAAAGGTGAAGCCAGGAAGGTAATGACATTAGCAATTTCTTCTACTGTAATCAATCGGCCGAGTGCATTGAGTGCTGCCATCTGACGCACAGCCTCTTCGTTAGTGACTCGGTTTCTAAACATTTCCGTATCAACAATCCCTGGATAAACAGCATTGACGTTAATTCCGTGCTTTCCTAATTCTAATGATGCGGATTTTGTTAAATGGACAACAGATGCATTACGTGGACCGGAACTAAAATAATTGCCGCCAATTCTAGCAGCCAGACCACTTATATTTATAATACGTCCCCAATTATTTTCTATCATAAAAGGAGCTACAGCTCGGATACAACGAAAATAGCCCATATACTTTTCTTCAAAATCTTTCAAAATAAGTTCATCTGTAATACTATTAAAATCCTCTGGCTCAAAGCCGCCAACACGGGCTCCACTGTTGATTAAAATATCGATGCCACCCATTGCTGCTGCTGATTTTTCAACTAAATTTAGGATAGAGTCAGGATCAGTGGTATCTGCCACAATCGGATAGATATTTCTTTTTGTTTCTTGGGCTAATTCCTCTGCAGCAATTTTTAGTGAGGATTCGTTTCTTGAACAAATCGTACAATCTACACCTTCCAGGGCCAACTGGCGGGCAGTAGCTTTACCAATCCCGCGGCTTCCTCCAACAATAAGTGCTTTTTTTTCAGATAACTTTAAGTCCATAGTTCAACCTCCTGTTTTGATTTAACCGTAAAAGCCCAAACTTGAAAATCAATTTTTGGAATATTAAATCATTTCTATTCTTGATTCTACAGATAAATTATAATTAAATAAAATTAAAAATTTTAATTTGTAATTAAGTATTACTAATGTAAAACAAAAAAAGCTATTTTGTAAATAATGAAAATAGGACCGATACCTTAGTGAAATGTATCAGTCTTTTATTTTTCTTGTACGATCGAATAGGCTCTTCAAGAGGATGAACGTACTCCTATTATTGTTTATCCCTCTATTCGTGGCCACCTCAAGGTTGAGAGAAGCGAAGAAGATAGAGAAGAATAGTTACCCGTAAAAGCCCGATTGGTGAGAGTTTTCCATAAGTGGAGGATAAAGAAAACCCCAATTTTCACTTTATTGAGGGAAGGAAGGGAGATACATGACAAAATTTGAAGCACTGAATCTGCAGATTTACATATGGATACTCATGTCTAAAAGTGACTCTAACTTTTACTAGTAATTAAATATTAGTAATACTTACTTGTACATTAAAATTTTTAATTTTATTTAACTAAAAATTATGAATATAATGAATTAAATAACAATTGATGCAATCGTAACGGTTGTTATTTAAAGCGATTTCATATAGGGGAAGGAGGGGGGAACACTTAAAAAGTTATAATTTATATGTGCAATTTGTTAATAATCATATCGTTCTTCATTCACGTACTGCATATGAAGATTATGAAGAACCGGAACGCAAACGTCATTAACTAAGATTGTGGCTTACCATGCCAAATGGCCGAGAAATTGCACCTGATTTTGCGATGTTTATTGTTGAAAGGACAAGTAAAGCAGGTCACGGTGGTATTCTCATACGTGGAAAAACAGCTGGTGGTATTGTAGAAAACTTAAGGTAGGGGGGATTTTTATATTGAACACCCCAAAATATTCTTGGGTTATATTATTATTTCTAGTTGCTTCTGGTATGATCAACCAAGTTGATAAAATTATCATTGGTTTGGTTTTCGTTCCTGTAATGGAAGAGTTACATTTAAGTCCTTCACAATGGGGATTGGTGGGAAGTTCCTTTTTTTGGTTCTTTACCTTTTCCTCTATCATTCTTGGTGGTATGGCCGATTCCAAAAACACGAAAAAAATGTTAACTTGGATGTCGCTGGTATGGTTGATTGTTCAATTTGTTACACCTTTTGTTTCTAGTCTGTCTCTGCTAGTGCTTACAAGGATGCTTTTGGGAGCAGGCGAAGGCGCAGCCCCTGCTCTATCAACGGCTATAGTGGGAAAATGGTTCCCAAAACATAGACATGGTATAGGCTTTGGCGCTGTTCTCTGTGGAGCAACAATTGGGCCTGCAATTGCTTCACCATTATTAATCTCCTTAATCAATCAATATGGATGGAGATCTGCTTTTATAGTCATGGGTATTGTTGGACTGATTGTATTAGTTTTATGGGGCATTTTCGGTAAAGAAAGTCCACAAGAAATCGGGTTGCCTTCATTTCATCAAGAGGAGCAGCACTCATCACCCATCTCCAAGGTTACTTGGCGTCAGTTTCTTCCGCATCTTTTATCTAAAAATTTTGTTTTTATCATTTTGTGTGGAGGGTGTGCCTATTGGTTATTGTCTGTTCAAGCAATATGGTTTCCGGCATACTTTACCAAAGTTCAACATTTTAATGGTCAAACATTAAAACTAGCCGTGTCTTTACCTTTTCTTTTCGCTGCCATTAGCCAAATCGGATTTTCCATGCTATCAGACCGGATTTATCGTAAAACTGGGGATATTCGTAAAGCACGAATAAATCTTGCCGGTTCCATGATGGTGCTATCTGCTCTTTGTGTATATATGGCAAATACCGTGCATTCAAGTGCTATATCCATCCTGTTCTTCACCCTTGCTCCAGGTTTTGCGTATGTCATTCTTTCACTTACACCTGCAATATTGATGGATTTTTTTTCTCCCAAAAATATCGGAAAAGCACAAGGGACCTACGTTGCTCTTGCAAGCTCAACAAGTATTATTGCTCCGCTCGTATTCGGGTATTTCATCCAGTATGCAGCGACTGAGGCAATGGGATATCATTATGGATTTCAAGTAACTGCTTTGGGTATGTTCGTTATTGGATTATTGTTTTTGATTGTTGTACGTCCCGCGAAGCGAGGTCACACAACAATAAAAGCAGAGGAGCAAGTAAGTATTTGAAAATCAATGATGGATCGAGTAGGGAAAGAAAGGAGTAAATATGAAAAGGAGGTTGCATAAATGGATTGTTGTGTGCATTGTCATGAAGAATTAGCCATTATGGAGCGCAATCGCAGTGTGTGCTGGAATTGTCAAGAGAAGATGTCCGAGACTTACTCTGATGATTATATTGAAGTAGAAGATAAAGTGAAATAGGTGCACGACAGAATTTGGAGCTTCGCAGGTAGCAAAAAAAGCAGGGTATCCTCTGATTGAACCAACCCAAAAGAAATATTTAAGTGCTAATGAATCACCAAATCAATTGGAACGATATCATCCCTGATGACAGGGGGATAATTTTTCATTACGAGATCAAGAGCAAATGTAATAGTCGAACTTTCAATGATGACTTGGAAAACTCCGCCCATATATATGATAATTGTTCAATATTGATTTTGTACTCCTTTTTGAATATTAATAATATTTATTTACACATTAAAAACTTTAATTTTATTTAATTATAACTTATGAGTATAATCAATAACATAACTATTTTTAAAAATTTTGAATATTCTAAATTCAGGAGGTGTCTAGAATGTCATATAAACAATTGTTTGATTTAACAGGACAGACAGCAATGGTTACCGGAGGTGGTAGCGGGTTAGGGCGTGTAATGGCACTAGCGTTGGCTGAGGCCGGTGCAAATGTGGTAGTTTGCTCACGTCGTATAGAAGTTTGCGAAGAAGTTGTGACAGAAATCGAGGCGTTAGGAGGACAAGCATTTGCTTTATCATTGGATGTAACAGTTCCTGAATCTATCGCTCAAGGTGTGGAGATAGCGGTTTCTCATTTTGGAAAAATCGAAATTTTAGTCAACAGTAGCGGAACGGTTTTTGAAACGCCTGCTACGGACATGCCTTTAACACAATGGCAAGCTATGCTCGATACAAATGTGACAGGAACATTTTTAATGTGTCAGGCTGTAGGAAGACATATGATAGACAACGAATACGGAAAAATCATTAACATTTCTTCTTCAATCGGCTTTAAAGGTACTGACCCAGAAGCTGTAGATTCTGTAGGATATACAACAAGTAAGGGTGCAGTTATGACTTTAACGAAGGATCTTGCAGTTAAGTGGGGTCGCCATGGAGTACATGTGAATTCCATTGCTCCTGGAGTTTTCACTACTGGAATGAATAACCCAGAAATACCGGGAACACTTGTGCATAAGGCCGGCCCGATTATCGCCTCCCAAGTTCCAGTAAGGAGGTTAGGTGAAGACAAAGATTTAGTAGGAGCAGTCCTTTATTTTGCTTCAGCAGCTTCTGATTATTGTACAGGACAAATATTGACTCTTGATGGGGGACTTGGCGCTAAGTAAATTCCACCCAAATAATTAAACTTAATTCGTGAATATATCAAATTGATGGTGTAAATTAATATAACTTAATTATAAGTTATAAATAATAATTTTACTTAATCTTTAATTATGAATATGCTGAAAATAATAAATTTGCAATAGTTAATCCTTTGACTAGTGTAAGCGTTATCAATATCAATATGCGGATTTCAAAAAAATGAAAGAGGGGATATAAGTGAGCAACGTAAAAAGTGTAAAAGAGGTAGTGGCATTTCATGCCAATAATATTTGTCCAGATGATTTACCTTGGATTCCTTATTTTGGAGATGCGAAGTTTAAATTGCTTAAGGCAAACCCGGTGACAGGACAGACGGTTACGCTATTAAAAGTTCCTGCGGCTATGCAACTTCCTGCTCATTTTCATCCTGGTACGGTTATTGTTTATACCGTCCAAGGTACTTGGAGATATCTCGAGGATCCTTGGGTCTCCAAAGCTGGTGATGTTGTTTATGAGCCAGCTGGCTCCTCACATACACCTCAAGCTGTAGGAGATGAAGAGGTTATTACGCTTAATATTGTTGAAGGAACATTAGACTATTTAGGTGAGAATGGAGAAATTATTGCCAGAGATAATTGGCAGTCATTCCTGAAAAAATACCATGATCATTGCGCAGCTGAAGGAATTGAACCTGTCGATGTGACTAAATTCTAAAAGATAGATTCGTAAAAAAGAGAAGATCGACGTTCACATGCGACGAAGATGCTTCTCTTTTTTCTTTCTTAACTCTTAATAATTTTGGATTTTAGATGATGAATATATTTGTTGGCAAAAGTGGATAAATGTTTATTCTCTGATTGAACCATCCCTAAAGAAATATTTACAGTCCTATGATTCATCAAATCAACCGGAACGATATCACCATTGATGACAGGGGAATAATTTTTCATTACGAAATCAGGGGCAAATGTAATAGCTAAACTTTCGATGATGGCTTGGAGAACTCCATCCATATTGTTTGATGTAAATAGGATTTTTAAGGGTTTATATTTGTTAAAGAAATCTTGAACAAAATACTGCATAAATTCACCTTTATATGTAACGAGAGTTTGATCTAGTATATCATGAGGAGTTATGGCACCAAGAACTGCTAAGGGAGAATGCTTAGAAACATATACTTTCTGTTTCCCTTCAAATAGTGTTTCAAAAACTATTCCTTCCATGTTTACATTTAAATCGGCCGAATACGTAATCAGTCCGATGTCGGTCTTATGCTGTCGAATATCTTCAATCACAGCAGGCCCACTTTTTTCAGTAACCTCCACATTTACATGTGGATATTCATGTCTAAAAGCGGCTATAGCTTTTACTAGAAACGTCGTCAATCCCGGTAAAGAAGATAATCTTAATTCCCCTACTTCCATGGAATTGAATGAGTTGGCTGTCTCTTTTATTTCTTCAATTTTTTTCAGTACTCCGTAGGCAAGTTTTAGAATGATTCTACCTTCATCAGTTGGTACAGCACCGTGTCCTCGTGAGCGATTAAGAATCTTAATCCCTAACTCCTTTTCTAAGCTGGTAATAGATTGGCTGATTGTGGATTGGGTCACATGAAGATTCTGTGCTGCTATAGTCAGAGAACTGTGTTTTGAAACCTCAATAATATATACTAATTGCTCAATGTTCATGACGGTCCCCCTTTTTGAATATTAGTAATACTTACTTACACATTAAAATCTTTAATTTTATTTAATTATAATTTATGAGTATAATCAAAAACAATAAGAATATTTATAAATTTTGGAATATTAAAAATTATGGAGGTGTCTAGAATGTCATCTAAACAATTGTTTGGTTTAACAGGACAGACAGAAATAGTTAATGGAGATGGTAGCAGGTTAACGGAGACTAAACGTGCTTACGTTGGTAAAGGAAGATGCAAGCGTTGTAGTATGTTCGCGTCGTATAGAGGCTTACGAGAAAGTTGTGAAAGAGATCAGAGTATTAGGGAAACGAGCACTTGTCCTGGCAATGGATGTAACAGATCCTGAATCTGTTGTTCGAGGTATGGATAAAGAAATTTCTCATTTCTTAACTGGATAAATAATACATGGGGAGGCAACGGATGACAACAGAAACTGTTTTAATTACAGGTGCGACAAAAGGAATCGGTTTGGAATTCGCTAAAATTTTCGCAAGTCATAGCTATAACTTGGTGTTAGTCGCCAGAGACGCAGCGTCATTGGAGCGACAAGCCGAGAATTTTAAAAAGGATTATGGCATGCAAGTGAATACTTTTGCCGGCGATTTAGGCAACTATACAACGGTAGAGAGCTTGCATCGACACTTGAAAACCGAGGGAATTGACATCGATATATTGATTAATAATGCCGGAGCTGGCGGGTTTGGATTCATGACGGAAGTGGATATTCAGAAGGAAATGGAATATCTACAGCTCAATATGATCTCGCTTACGTATTTAACCAAACTTTTTGCGGATGACATGGTGAAACGAAAGTAAGGTAAAATCTTGAACGTGGCTTCACTAGCGGCCTTTCAGCCAGTTCCACGAATGTCGATGTATGGAGCGAGTAAATCGTACGTCTTATCCTTTTCGGAAGCGATTGCTGAAGAACTGAAAGGAACCGGGGTTCAAGTTTCTGTACTATGTCCCAGTTTTACCAAAACACCGCTCACGCAGCAATTCGCCGAAGCGGGCACGAAAGTGTTCAATAAGAACATGTTGGATCCGCAAACGGTTGCTAAGTGCGGCTTTGAAGGATTAATGAAGAATAAAAGGGTAATCATCCCTGGCTTTAAAAATAAACTCATGGCTAAATCTGTGGGATTGCTGCCAAGGAAATGGGTAACCATCTATACCCGAAAACTTCTCGAGCAAAAAGTGTAAATAAACATAAAGGTACATTTTACACTATGAAACATCACTTTTATAAAACCTTGATAAAACAACGTTTTTGTGACAATTCGAAAGGGAGTACGTACTATATTACGGCTAGTGATGCGTATGTGAATGTTCGTTAATTTAACGAAAAAAGACCGCCTTTTACGGGCGGTCGATTTTTCTTATTAAGTGTTTTTTAATGCTTGTTTTAACGTCTCAACTGTTTGTTCGAGCCATTCTATAGGAGTAAGTTTTAAAGAAGGAAAATAAATTTCAGCATAATATTCAATAAACTCTTCTTTTTCTTGTGTGGATAAATCACTTTTTAAAAATGCAGTTATGTACTTTATAGTATTTTCTATACACACTTTGTGGGCTTCTTCTATAAATTCATTTAAGGCTTTTTCTGCTGTCCCCATATCTTGATGAAATGTTCCCTCTAAAAAATCACTTAATTCTTCATGCATATAATCTTTATCATTCATAAGTATCCTTCTAAATTTCTATCTTACAGGATATCCTGTTCGAATATAACTTCCTTGTCCGTCTTTTTTTAAGATAATTTTAGCATTAGTTACCTCTAAAACATTTTCAGATCCTCTTACAATAGATCGACCAATAACTTCATCACCTCTATACTTTAACCCTAACGTTGGCCGGCTGTAAGGATCAGCTAACCACCTTTCTATTTTACGTATATTTTGAGGATTGGTTAACATTTCATCAGCAACTTTTTGGGCTGTTTCTAAATCATTAAAAGATGAAGACCCTGTGATATCTGGATCATCTATTAAGCGTTGAGCCAATGCTTCATTAGATATTTCAACATGCTTTTCCATTAAATGTTCGCCTTTATCTTCGTGTTGCCTTAAATCACCATCAAATACACGTGAACTATATTGGGTTGATCTATCTATCTATGTTTTCAGCCTGACGAGCTCGTTCTTCCATTAGCGATTGACAACAATAAGGGCAATACTATGTTACTGCAAACGAAGCAAAAATAAGCCAATTCATAAGAATTGGCTTATTTTTCATACTTTAGATTCTCTGCTTCCCATATTAAAATTAATTCTCTTAACTCAGAAGTTTCAATTGTACATGAATAATCTTCATCTTCAACATAACGATTTGAGATATGTGTGAAATCTGGTTTTATTTCTAAGTCACAGGCATTCCCTCCAAATTTGGAGGATTCTTCTTTCCCGTTTAACACTTGATCGATTTCTGTAATCCATGGTTCGGCGGTCCCGCCTTGTATATCAGAAGCTAAAAAATCTGCAACTATAGATATTTCTGAAGGTAATTTTATTAATAATGTATCATATGGGCCAACAATAAATTCATAACTATATTTCATTTTTCTTGCTCCTATCTTTTATAAATTGGAAACGCCGATATAATTTTTCTATTTGGAGTAAGAAACATTCTGATTTTCATTCCATTTGAAGTTACTCCAATATATGCATTACTTGAGCCAGCTTGAAATCTAGCATTTCCATAAGCTTCTTCAATAGCTTTTAAGACTTGTGTTCGACTCCAGTCATCTGGAAAAAATGTGGACGGCGCTCCTTTAACTTGATTATCAACTTTGACTTTTGCTCTATATACTCCGTTTGCATCAGGAGGATCAATAATGTGTAAAATTCCACCTTTTCCCATCATGCTTTTATGATGATATCCTCCTGCAGCTCCTTCTCTATTTATATTCCCGTGAAATATATGTTCAACGGTGCCATTGTTTTTATAAATAGAATTAGGGTGAGATTTAAACGGATTAAAGAATAAGAAAGTATCTTTAGCTTGTCTAAAATCAGGTGCATTAAATTTAGATCGCATACCACTTCCATCAGCAAAAGCAAATCGGTCTTTCAATGGTATTTGATTCGAAACGGACGAGATACCTTCTGAGAATTTTGCTAGATTCACACCTTCACCGAGTGTAGTTACTTTGCCTATTTTATTTAACCCTTTATCTCCTGCTCCTGCTAATCCAACTTGCATAAAAAGATTCGTACCCCACCTTGTACGACTTTCAGCATCCCCATTCCAAACATCATTCATAAATGAATTTGAAAAAGTATTCCATGCAGTAGACGCTGTTTCTAGAGGGTGACCTATAGCATATTTCATGTTTTCTTTTGCTACTGTATCGTCTAGTGAATCAAAAAATTCTACGATTCCTCCAATAAATTGTCCAGAACCATACCAGACACCACTCACAACTTTTTCAAGTATATTTTTTTCAGAAGTACCATCTTGTAATGTATCTGATTCTACTACATCACTTGATTTAATTCTATTATCCAAACGAATGTTAGTATCTAAATATTCTTGAATAGAATCTGCCCATGCCATATTTAATCCTTGCGTACTAAAAGTGCCACTGGCAAAACTAAAACCTTTTCCGCTTTGGACTTCCGCCAAACCCGCCGCGATGCTAGCGGCTAATTGAATTGCTGTATTATAGTTATTACTAGATGTTTGGTTGAACTCATACAAATGATCTAACTTTTCTTGCAGTTTTTTTCTCATGACAGTAAAAAGATTCGCCATAGCATCCATACCTGGGATTGGCATAGCTTGACTGACAGCTTCCATACTTGTTTTCATTCGGTCAATTTCTCGAATTTGTTCTAATATTTCTTGTTCAATGACATCAGTTGAAGCGACTTGTGATTGAAAATCACTCGGAAAAGTATCATTTTGACGAATTAATTCTTCACACAAATAAATAATTCCTTGTGCTAAAGGAAGAAAGGCTTCTACAAAAAAAGCTTTTGCACTATCATATGTTTGCCCTTGCAAGACAGTATCGCTTGCGAAAGCTTCAATCGACTGAATAGCTTGTTCCATACCTTGAATGGTAGCGGTACATACAGCGTTCATGCTTTGAGTCTGGCTTTGTACTTCTCCCAAATACATATTTAAACTCATGCATTGACCTCCCTTGCCAATTGTTGTTGGTGATAGGAAAGGTCGTTTTCTAAATCACTCAGGTCTCGTCTTTCTTTAAGCAACGTTTCTTTTTGGTTTTCCAGTTCGAATGTAAGTTTTCGCTCAACGTGTTGTGCTTCTTGCCGTATATTCATAAAAAAATGAGATAACTCTTTATCCCCATGCCAAGTTTCTAGAATTCGGTTAAACAAACGATCGCTTCGACTTTTCCATTCGTGAAAATCTGCTTCCGTTTGCTCCTGAGTGTGAATCGCGGATTGATTTCGGTCCTGTTCTTCAAATACACTTCGTAACTTTTGATTTAATTGATTGATTTGTTTTTCAATATCTTGACTCATCTTTTTCCTCCTACCGTTTTACCTTTACGTAGGTTACCACATTAGCGAAAAGTATTGTGAAGTTCGTGATCCATTCTCTCGAACTCTTTGGCTACCGAATGAATATTATCGACCGCTTGTTGAAAGGCGGCGGAAAATTGTTTCGTCAAAACTAAAACCTGTTGGTTCGCTTCTTGTGCTTTGGAGTTAACAGATAGTGTAGTACGCGTCGCCTTTTTTATAGAACGATTTGTCGCACTTTGGATTGTATCCGAAGCATTTCTCATCTGCGTAGCGATTTGTTGTGCCGCTTGAAAATTACTTTGAAATTGTCCCATCGCATAAACCCTTTCTATATTTCTATGAATGTATTAAGGAGGGGAGTGCCTAGTATGTATGTCCATTATCCTACTGTTCTTCATAGGAATCCTCCTGGAAAAATATTGCGGATTTAATTATAACAATAATTGGCTATGTTTTCCTTAAAAAATTCCTTTTTATAACATGTGTGTGTTTACAATCTTCAGTTGGGAGCGGAGAGTTCATAATGAGAGAAAGGACTTTGCCAGGAATGAAATAATAGATAAAGAGATTAGATATGGCTTGAATAGTAGAGATGAGTATAGTATTTATAATCGATGTAAATATAACTGTTAATGGATCACCACAGTACAAGGTATACAATAGTAAGGGAAAGACATACTATGTTACTGCAAACGAAGCCTACGTATATGTGAAGTAAGGTAAAAGGGAATCCTTTTTTATTTTATTAAAACATTTAAACTTCATCAGTACCTATTTGTTCTAATATTTCTTTGGCAGTTTCGATATCCATTTACATAGGTGCCGGATTGAATCGTCCTGGATTTTCATTAAAATACTCAGCTAGTTGTTTCAATTTTGGTCATACATCTTTATAGGGTAAATACTTTTCTGCATCATATTTAAGTGAGGTATTTTAGTTACGCCCCACCTTTGCCCCACTTTATAGAAAAAAAGTTGAATATATTTTGAAAAGGGATAATTTGAAAAACATTGATATAACAGGATTTGTGAGGGTGTTGGGAAGGTTTGAATATATGAATACACGTTCCGCACACAAGTTCAACAATCGGAACGGTAATACCTATTTATCAAGGTGATTGTGATACAAGATTTATCGCGGAAATTTATGTTAAATGAATTGTTTTTAAAATAAAAATTTATCTAATACAGTTTAATTAAAAGGCTATTATTTGATCACATTTTGCTCACAAATAATATAAAAACACGTGAAAAAATATGAAATTCACTTTTGAAATAAAATATAATGTAACAAATAAGAAGTGTCACAAATGCTTGTATAACAGGCATTTGTGACACTTTTATAGTTTTATATAACACAAAATGAAAACCCTTAAAACTGTTCATTCTTCTCCCAAGACTCTACAATATAGTGAGCAATTGTCGGGTTGAACCCTTTTCCAATTAAAAACATAATCGCAGCAACCTCTGTCATAGCATGTTTGTGAGAGGTATGTTTTGCTTCATTCATTCCGTACTCTACCCATGGTTTTACGAAGTCCAATACAGGTTTCTTTAAAGGTAAAAATTGTGTACCAACAACTTGTTGGATTTGTTGTTGTGTTGGCTCAGTGGGAATAGCTGTAGTAGGACTTGGAGGCAAGATTTGTATTTGCGCCGGATCAAATGGAGCTGGTGGTAAGATTTGTGGCTGAGTTGGATCTAATGTTGGTGCCGGTGGTGAAACGCGCGGGTCCTGGAATGGTTGATACATTTGTGGTTGTTGATATGGATTTTGCTGATATTGGGTTTCATGGGATTGCTGAGCTACGTATGGATTTTGTTGATACTGAGTTTCATGAGCTTGTTGGGTTAAGTATTGATTTTGCTGGTATGTCGTTTCGTGAGATTGCTGAGCTACGTATTGATTTTGTTGATATGTCGTTTCGTGAGATTGCTGAGCTACGTATGGATTTTGTTGGTATTGTGTTTCATGAGTTTGTTGTGCTACGTATGAATTTTGTTGATGTTCAAATTCCTGTTGTTGTGGTTCTTGGTCTTCAAGCTGCGACTCTCGATATTGTTGTTCTTGATTTTGAGGATAGTATGGTTGTTGCGGGTAAGGATGTTGATTGTTATAGAACATTTTATTTCCTCCTTCAGATCCTTCATGATTATGCATGCAAAATAGTGTATGGGCAGACAAGAAAATATGTGATGAAAAAATGAGGGCGTGTTACAATAAGAAATTGGGTGAAGATAAATGAAAAAACAAGAACAAATACAAAAAACAGTCAGCTTTGTAAAAAACATTTTAGAAAAAGATGCCAGTGGACATGATTGGTATCATATTGAACGTGTACATAAATTAGCGATTTTTTTGTCTGCAAAAGAAGGTGGGAATCGTTTTGTAATTGAGATGGCAGCTTTACTTCATGATGTAGCAGATGAGAAGTTAAATGAAAGTGAAGAAGCTGGTATAAAAAAAGTTTCTGATTGGTTAGAAGGATTGGGTGTTGCTGAAGAAGAAAAAGAACATATCCTTCATATTATTATGAATATGTCATATAAAGGTGGACATGGTGGTAATGTAGAAACTTTGGAAGGTAAGATTGTTCAAGATGCGGATCGATTAGATGCACTTGGTGCAATTGGTATTGCTCGTACGTTTGCTTATGGTGGTGCAAAAGGTCGTTTAATGTATGATCCAAATATTCCACCGCGTGAAATAATGACGAAAGAAGAGTATCGAAAAAATAATGATCCATCATTAAATCATTTCTATGAAAAACTTTTGAAGTTGAAAGATTTAATGAATACAGAGGCTGCAAAAAAAGAGGCTGAAGTTCGTCATCACTACATGGAAGAGTTTATCGAACAATTTATGAAAGAGTGGAATGCACAAATATGAAAATGCTAACAGTAGAAAACGTATCAAAATCGTATGGAGATAAACCATTATTCGACGGATTATCATTTAGTATTGCAGAGGGACAACGTGCAGGGATTATTGGTGTGAACGGTACAGGGAAATCTACATTATTAAAAATTATCGCAGGGGTAGAGATTCCTGATACAGGTGACATGACGCATACGCGTGGCTATACAATTAGCTATTTATCACAACAACCGGATTTTAATGAAAATTTGACAGTACTTGAGCAAGTATTCCACGGTGATACGCCGCTCATTCGCCTTCTTCGTGAATACGAACAAGTATTGTTAAACATAGAACAAGACCCAAGTAATGAAAAAGTACAAGAGCAACTATTTGCAGTGCAACAACGTATGGACGCGATGAATGCATGGGAAGCAAATGCGAATGCAAAATCACTTTTAACGAAGCTTGGTATTACAGATTTCACCGCAACAGTTGGAAATTTATCTGGTGGACAAAAGAAACGTATTGCAATGGCGCAGTGCTTTATTGAAACGCCAGATTTATTAATATTAGATGAGCCAACGAATCATCTTGATCATGAAACGGTAGAATGGTTAGAAGAGTACTTAGCACGTTATACAGGAGCAGTTTTACTTGTAACACATGATCGTTATTTCTTAGACCGTGTTACCAATCGTATTTTTGAACTAGATGGTGGTAAACTGTACAGCTATGAAGGGAATTATAGTACATTTTTAGAAGCAAAGGCACTTCGTGAAGAGCAAGAATTAGCACAAGAATCAAAACGTCAAAACTTATATCGCCGTGAACTTGCTTGGATTCGCCGTGGTGCAAAAGCGCGTTCGACAAAACAAAAAGCACGTATTCAGCGTTTTGAAGAGTTGAAAGAACAAGAAGGTCCAGCAGCAAAGCAATCTGTTGATATCTCCCTTAGTGGAAGCCGATTAGGAAAGAAAGTACTTGAATTAAAAGATGTGACGAAAAAATTTGGTGATAAAACGGTATTACATAATTTTAATCATATCGTGAAACCAGGCGATCGAATTGGTATTATTGGGGCTAATGGTAGCGGGAAATCATCTTTATTAAATATGCTTGCAGGCAAATTATCACCTGACAGTGGTGAAATTGAAGTTGGGCAAACTGTGAAAGTTGCTTATTATACGCAAGAAAATGAAGATATGAACTTAAATCAACGTATGATTGAATATATTAAAGAAATTGCAGAAGTCATTCATACAACGGATGGTAAAGTTATTGGAGTATCCCAAATGCTTGAGCGTTTCTTATTCCCGCCGCATTCACATGGAACACCACTTGGTAAACTATCTGGTGGTGAAAGAAGACGTCTGTATTTATTACGTCTTTTAATGGGGGAGCCAAATGTACTTCTATTAGATGAGCCAACTAACGACTTAGATACACAAACGTTAACAGTACTAGAAGATTATTTGGAAGATTTCCCAGGTGTTGTTCTGACTGTATCACATGATCGCTATTTCTTAGATAAAGTGGTAGATGAACTGTTTATCTTTACTGGTGGTGGAGAAATTCGTGAATTCCTAGGCAGCTATAGTGATTACTTAGATATACAAAAGACTCAAGAACTATTAGAAAAAGTAGAAGTACAGAAAGAAAAGAAAGTAGAAGAGGCTCCAAAGCAACAACGCAAACGTAAGCTTTCTTATCATGAACAACGTGAATGGGAAACGATTGAAGATACGATTGCGGCGCTTGAAGAAAAGCTTGAAGCAATTGGGGAAGAACTTGCGAATGTAGGTTCTGACTTTACAAAGGCACAAGAACTTTCAGAAGCGCAAGAGCAAACGGAAGAAGAGCTAGAAAAAGCGATGGAACGCTGGAGCGAACTATCTGACATCGTTGAAGGTTTAAAATAAAAACAAGCTGCATATATTGAAATGTAAAGAGAAAAACTTTACACTATTGGTAGAACCTATTTTAGGAGGGAAAAAATGAGAACATCTAATCCAATGTTGAAAAAAGAAGCCTTTCGTAAACAGGGAGCAAGTGCGTCTGCGATGACAATTGGCGGAGCTGTAGGCAAAACATTTATTATGCTTGCTTTGCTTCTTGCAACGTCTGTCTATTCATACATACAGATGTACAATGGAAAAATGCAAATGCCCGTTTTAATTGGAGCATTAATTGTGGCTGCAATTATTGCATTTGCTGCTATATTCTTCCCGAAAATGGCACCTATTACTGCACCTATTTACGCAGCGGTTGAAGGGATTGTTTTAGGAAGTATTTCAGCAGTATATGCGCTTCGTTTTGACAACTCTATTATTTTAAATGCTGTATTACTAACAATTTCGATTTTGTTTGCGATGTTAGTTTTATATGCAACTCGTGTTGTAAAAGTAACAGATAAATTCCGCACAGGTGTGATGGCTGCAACGTTTGGAATTTTGATTATGTACTTAATGGTTTTCCTATTAAACATGTTTGGTGTTACTGTTCCGTACATTCATCAAGGTGGAACAATTGGTATCATCATTAGTGCAGTTGTTATTGTAGTAGCTGCATTAAATTTATTACTAGACTTTGATTTAATCGAAAATGGTGCACGTAGCGAAGCTCCAAAATATATGGAGTGGTATAGTGCAATGGGGCTAATGATGACATTAGTGTGGTTGTACTTAGAAATTCTTCGTTTTGTATCTTACTTTACGAAAAACGACTAATTGCAAGAAATCCTGCATGTTTGAAACATGCAGGATTTTTTTTTTTGTTTTTTTAGATTCAAAGTGAGTATTTTCCGTTAGAAATATATCATTTTGCATTTTTTACCTATCTTCTATTTTTTTCTACAATAAAGAAAAAATGTGAGGTGGTATAGAAATGATGAATCGAGTTGTATTAATCGGAAGGTTGACGAAAGATCCAGAACTATACTATACAAAGCAAGGAATCGCCTATGCACGTATATGTGTTGCGGTAAATAGAGGGTTTCGAAATAGTCTAGGAGAGCAACAAGCAGACTATATTTACTGCGTCGTCTGGAGAAAATCGGCTGAGAATGTATCAGAGTATTGCCAAAAGGGGTCGCTAGTTGGGATTACAGGTCGTATTCATACGAATAACTATGATAATGAACAGGGGAAGAGGGTATATAAAACTGAGGTTGTGATTGAAAAAATTACGTTTTTGGAGCGGAAGAGAGAAGGAGCTTCACGGTAGAGAACGGTGATATAAGTAAAAAAAGAAATGGGTGTAATTATCAGATAACTATTATTTTTCATTAATTCCTTCCCATATGTAACTGTCGAGAGAGAAAAAAATCGTTTTTGGATAATTCGAAACCTTAGATTAATGTAATACCTAGTAGAAGAAAATCAAAACCCCTTGCGCAATATGGACAAGGGGTTTTTTGTTTTGAATTAGATAATGATCTAGCTTCAAAAGGAAAACTATTTTGATTGTTCCGAAAGAGTCTTCGGGAGTTCTAGTTACTCCGCTAAGCTAGCTGCCAATTGTTTTTCTTTCCACAAGAATGTAATACCAAGTCCAATGGCCAAAATAACTGCAGCGAAAAGATAAGGATAGTGGATGTTTATATCAAATAGTATTCCGCCTATTGCTGGTCCGACGATGTTACCTAAGCTTGTATAGGTTGAGTTCATTCCAGCAACAAATCCTTGCTCTTTCCCGGCAGATTTTGATAAAAATGTCGTCAATGCGGGACGAAGTAAGTCAAAAGCAAGAAAAATGAAGCAAGTTACCGTCAGTACTACCAAAAAGCTAGAGATTACAGTGGAAACGACTGCTAGTATTGCACCTATAATTAAGCATAATTGAATTAATTTTTTTTCGCCGAGTATATCTAGCATTTTTTCAAACATAAATATTTGTACAACAACGCCAAAGATGGAGCTTATTGTAATGATAGCTGCAATTTCTTTCGGCATGAAGCCGAATTTATGGTTAGAAAATAGGCTGAAAATAGTTTCATATGCTGATAAGCCGAAAGCGAGTACAAATACAATAATAAATGCGATAAAGTAAAGCGGATTAAGCGATTTTTTTAAATCGCTTATAAAATTTGTTTGTTTTGTATTGGCGGAAATTTCGGCAAGCTCTTCTTTTGTTAGTGGTTCCTTTAGAATAAAAATTGACGAAATGCATGCTAAAAACGCAATAACTGCTGCAAAGAAGAAGGGTGTACGTACACCGAATTCTGCAATAAATCCACCGATTCCAGGTCCTATAATAAAACCAGTACTGATGGCAGCAGATAGATAGCCCATCGCTTTTGGCCGTTCCTGAACGGATGTAATATCTGCAACATATGCAGTAACACCTGGCATAATAAAGGCCGCACTAATTCCTCCTAGAGCCCTTGCTAAATAAAGCATCGATACATTCGTTCCTAAACCAAAGATAAGTTCTGAAGAACCAAAAAGGAATAAGCCGATTATGATCATTTTCTTTCTGCCATAGCGGTCAACCCAGCGTCCTGTGACTGGTGACATAAGCAGTTGTGCTACTGCAAATACGGCAACAAGATAGCCCATTGTTTTTCCTGATAATTGCATGAGATTCATAAAAGATGGCATAACAGGGATGATGAGGCCAATTCCTAAAAATGCAATGAATATATTGCTTAGAAGAATAATTAATACCATCTTTTGTTCCTTTATTGTTTTCTTCATGTTTCAACACCTCTTCCTGTAAGAATCATTGATGTGAGATACCTCTCCAAAATACTGCCCAAGAGGCCTCTAATTTATCTTTCAGCCGTTTTTCATCATTACCGTATACAAGCTCAAGGATAATGGAATCGATTACTCCTAAGAAGGCGAGGGTTGGTGTTTTTGCTGTATCTCCGACTATCACTTTAGCATCGATCCAATCTTGAAATTTATTCTCCAATAGCATATACACCTTCTCTGATATGTCAATTACTTCTTTTTCGATTGCTTTTGCAAGATGTGCCGGCGGAAAAAATGACATACGTAGCCAAAACTTTAACTGTTCATTTTTTTGAAAAAGATCGATTTCCAATTGTAGCAGCCTGTATAAATCTTTTTCGGGATTTTGTGAATCAATTTTACTTAAGTATTGAAGTTTTGAAGCTAGTTCTGTTTCTTTTGCATCACGTAACACCTGAAGAAAAAGATCATCTTTTCCTTTAAAATGTGAGTAAATAGACTGCTTTTTCATGCCAACTTCTTCAGCTATTAAAGAAAGGGGCGTCCCTTCATAACCATGAATTGTGAAATATTTTAGAGCGGCGTCCTTAATTTCATTACTTTTCAATAAAATCACCTCAAATTTTACGAACGTTCGTCAGTTATGATAGCAAATTAAATACATGTAAGCAAGCGAAAAATACATTTTTATATCTAAACAAATAACTTTAAAGATTGACATTCAATCTAATTAGGAAAAGCTTTAAAAGAAGGAGAAGGTATGTCAGGATGCGAATGGAATCTAGCTGACTTTACTATATGGTGTTGAAGGATATAGTTTCTTACATATAAAAAGAGTGCATTCTAAGAAGAAACAATATTAAAATTTTAACTCTCCACTTCGTTTTATATACATCTTAATGTGGGTCTAACCTGGAATAGGTCTTAAGTCTGATTTGAAAACGGTTCTTAAGCTCGTTATGGAAAATCCAAAAAATAGTTAAGATAAGAGTATCAAATCGAAGGGAGGCAAGCACAAGATGAAACAATTTCTAGCGTTTATCGCAGCCGGTATTTTGGCTTTAATTGCTCTTGGTAGCCTTGCTGGTATTGTAGGATTCGCAATTGGAGCAGGGATCGTGTATTGGAGCTATAAATCATTTATGCGAGCACAATCATTTTTTGGAAAGTTAGCTTGGGGTATTGCTGGTTTAATCGGCTTGTCAATTGCCCTATCTCATTCCCCAGCACTAATCGGTATCGCAGCATTAGTCGTTCTATACTACGGATATCGGGAGTGGAAAAAAGAAAAAAATGTAGTGGATTCTTCTGAGGGTTCTACACGATATAGCAACTTTGAAGATGAGTGGAACAAGTTAATGAAAAACTAATATAAAACAATATAAATTATAAAGTAGAAGAGAGGCAGATTAGGATGAAACAATCTTTATTCGGACGCGTACGCGATGCAATTTTAGCAGATTTTCATAATGTTTTAGATGAGAAGGAAAGAAAAAATCCAATCGCTATGTTAAATCAATATTTACGTGATAGCGAGCGTGAAGTAACAAAAATTGAAAAATTAATTCAGCGTCATAAAACATTAAAATCTAACTTTGCTCGTGAACTTGAGCAGGCTCGTTACTTCGTAAATAAGAGAGCAAAACAGGCGATTATCGCACAAGAAGCAGGGGAAATGCAATTGCATGAACGTGCATTAGAAGAAGTAGCATATTATGAAGGGCAAGTCGCTCGTCTAGAAGAAATGTATGCAGGTGTATTGGAGCAAATTGATGAGTTAGAACGTCGCCTTTCTGAAATGAAGAATAAACTAAAAGAAATGAATGCAAAGCGCATGGAATTAATGGCTCGCGAAAATATGGCACATGCAAACCGTCGTATGAATACAGCTCTTCATAAAATGGATAAGAATAATCCGTTCTTACGTTTTGAAGAAATTGAAGATCACATTCGTGATTTAGAGCTTCGCATGAATGAAGATCATGAGCGTGATACATTTGATATGAAAATTGCAAAACTTGAGCGTGAAATGAAAGAAAAGGATGAAGTATCTTTAACAAAATAATTGTAGTACATTATAAATGAATTCATAGTGATAGAAAAAAGGTATTGTGGAAAGCAATACCTTTTTTTATTTACGGATAATAATTCTCTCATATTGTCTATTATCAATCTGCTTTTTTGAGCGGCAGAGAGACGGAATATGCTACGAAAAAGGATGTGTAAATAGGAGCAGTTGTTACATGATATTTACTAATTCTACTAAGACTATAATTGTGATTAGAAAAAGTAAGCGTCTCAGTAGGAGTATCTCTCTAGAACATGTTACAATACAGCTAAGAACAAGCAATAAAGGAGAGTTTATTTACGTGAAGATTAAAGCAATTGAACCAACGCCAAGTCCAAATACGATGAAAGTTATCTTAAATGAAGTGTTACCATCAGGAGCACGTAATAATTATACAAATGAAAATATGGAACAAGCACCAGAGCAAGTGCAGCACATTTTAAAAATTGAAGGTATTAAAGGTGTATACCATGTTGCAGACTTTTTAGCAGTTGAGAGAAATGCGAAGTATGACTGGAAAGTACTTTTGCAACAAGTTCGCGCTGTGTTTGGAGAAGAAGTAACTGAAGAAGATGAGAGGGAGCAACTTTCACATTTTGGTGAAGTGAAAGTATTCATTCAAATGTTCTTTACAATTCCGATGCAGGTGAAATTAACAGATGGAACAACGGAAGAGCGAGTTGGGTTACCAGACCGTTTTAAAGAGGCGATTATGAAAGTACAAATGTCTGCGCCTAACGTTGTGAAAGAGCGTAAATGGGTAGAACAAAGTACACGTTACGGTAATTTTGAGGAAATTGGAAAAGAAGTTGTCGAAGAAATTGTAGCTGCTTATCCAGAAGAGCGCGTTAACAAAACTGTAAAAGAATTATTAAATCAAGCAGGTGCGAAAGAAGTAACGATTGCAAAGCGTGAACCATATAAAGTAACAGAGGAAATGATGGCAGATCCTGATTGGAAGAATCGTTATGCAGCGCTTGAGCAAATGGATCCTACAGAAGAAGATATTCCTGTATTGAAGAAAGCATTAGAAGATGAAAAAGTATCAATCCGTCGCCTGGCAACAGCGTACTTAGGTATGGTAAAAGGTGATGAAGTATTGCCATTACTATATAAAGCTTTACTAGATCGATCTGTAAGTGTCCGCCGTACTGCGGGAGATTGTTTATCAGATGTAGGGGATCCAGCAGCGATGTTTGTGATGATTAAATCACTTAAAGATCCAAGTAAATTGGTACGTTGGCGTGCAGCGATGTTCTTATTTGAACTTGGTGATGAAAGTGCGATTCCAGCACTGCGCGCTGCGCAAGATGATCCAGAGTTCGAAGTAGCAATGCAAGCCCGTTTAGCGTTAGAACGTATTGAAGGCGGAGAAGAAGCGAAAGGATCTGTTTGGAAACAAATGACGGAGTCTCGTAAAGGAGAGTAATCCTATGATTGTTTTCTATGATAGCTGGTGTCCGATGTGCACCGCAGTAGCAGAGCGTACGAAGAAGCTTGATAAAAAAGGTGCAGTGAAGTTTGTTTCTTTTCGTGATAAAGATGTTGTAAAGGAATATCATCTTTCCAAAGAGCTGCAAGGAAAGATGGAACAAAGACTTTACATTTTACAAAATCATAAATGGTATGATGGGATTGGTAGTGTATATGTATTAGCCAAGGCTGTGCCATCATACTGGTTTGCGGTTCCTTTTATTAAGTTATCTATTTTACTTGGATTTGGAAATAAAGTGTATAATTATATTGCTAATAATAGAAAACTGGTACCTGTTGGGCACTGTCATGAAGGGGTTTGTGAAATTCCTTCAAAAAAATGAAAACATTGCTATCTTTCTTTTGCACCTATTATAAGAGCGTGATATGATGAATTTGGAATGAAAGTTGAAGGAGAGATTACAAGATGTCAAATGCATACGAAGAATATATGCGTCAAATGGTAATTCCCATGCGCCAAGAGCTAGTGCGTGCTGGATTTGAAGAATTAACTACAGAAGAAGCTGTAACAGAATATATGGAAAATGCGACAGGTACAACATTAGTGGTTGTAAACTCTGTTTGCGGCTGTGCAGCTGGTTTAGCTCGTCCATCAGCTGGTCAAGCGGTTGTACGTTCTGAGAAACAACCTAATCACCTTGTAACTGTATTTGCAGGTCAAGATAAAGATGCAACTGCAAAAATGCGTGAGTACTTCGGAGAAATTCCACCGTCTTCACCATCTATGGCATTATTAAAAGGAAACGAAGTTGTTCACTTCATTCATCGTCATGAAATTGAAGGTGCAACAATGGAAGAGATTATTAATAACTTAGAACAAGCTTTTGAAAAGCATTGCTAAAAAAGGGGGAGTGATTCTCCCTTTTTTCTTTATATATGAGGTGAAATGATGATTGTAACAACAGCAGGACGAACGAATGAGGAAATGACAACTTATGCAAAAGAGGTAGCGGAAGAATTACAATGCTCTTTTGTAGTACGTAACGATGTATCTGTGTCCAAACTACATGAACAGTTTGGCCAAGATATACTTGTCGTAGGAAAGAATCGGTTAGCAATTTATCCAAAAGGTACGGAAGAATCTTTCTTTTTCCATCCTAATTCTGCAATGTTTCGTGTGAAAAGATTAATGCGTGGAGAACATGATCCATTTGTAGAAGCTGCAAAGTTAGAAAAAGGAATGACGGTGTTAGATTGTACGCTTGGCATGGCATCGGATAGCATTGTAGCGAGTTATATTGTTGGAAAAGAGGGATCTATAACAGGTCTTGAAGGAAATCGCTATATGGCTTATATAATGAATAAAGGCTTAAAGCAGTGGTGTGCGGGGATACTAGCAATCGAGGAAGCAATGCGTAGAATTAGAGTGAAACAAACCGAACATTTTGATTTTCTAAAGAACTGCGAAGACGATAGTTATGACGTTGTGTATCTGGATCCGATGTTTGAAGAAACAGTAATTGAATCTGATGGAATTCGAGGTTTAAAACACTTTGCTTTATATAATGATATTACAGATGAAACGATTGCAGAAGCAAAGCGTGTTGCTAGGAAACGTGTTGTTTTAAAAGATCATTTTCGTAGTACACGATTTGAACGACATAACTTTTTTGTCCATAAGCGAAAAAGTGCAAAATTTCATTTTGGTGTAATTGAACCTTGCTAATTATTTGAAAAGATGTATAATAAGCAATAATCAATCATATAGGATGTCGTAGATGAAGAGAGTAGTCTGGTTCAGAAGTAAAGCGAGCTAGGGATGGTGCGAGCCTAGTACGGAGAAACGGATGAAACGCACTTCGGAGACGCTGCTTGAAATGAATAGTAGAGTAAGCCGGGGCCCCCTGTCCTCGTTATCAACGGGAAAGTGGTTCTTCGGAACAACAAGGGTGGTACCACGGGTGATAACTCGTCTCTTTTTTAGAGGCGAGTTTTTTGTGTTTTAAAAAATAAGGAGGGAGTAACATGAAATATAAAATTAAATTTGCAAAAAGTTTATTTGAAGTAATTGAATCAGAATTATTACTGGAACAGATTATAGATCTAATTGAAACTCCGAAGCAAGATGAATTCGGAGACGCAGCATTCCCTTGTTTCATGCTTGCCAAGCAATATAAAAAAGCACCAGCAATTATCGCGAAAGAAATCGCTGAGAACTTAAATGATTCATTTTTTACAAAAGTAGAGGCAGTTGGACCATATGTGAATGTATTTTTCAACCGTCATATCGTAAGCGATGATGTATTAAAAACGATTTTAGCTGAAAAAGAAGAATATGGACAGGGGCATTTTGGGCGAGAAAAAACAGTAGTAATTGATTACTCTTCACCAAATATCGCGAAACCGTTCTCCATGGGACATTTACGTTCAACGATGATCGGCAACTCTTTAAAACATATCGCTAAAAAGTGTGGATATGAAGTTGTAGGAATCAATTATATTGGTGATTGGGGAACGCAGTTTGGAAAATTAATTACCGCATATAAAAAATGGGGAAATGAAGAGCTTGTAAAAGAAGATCCGATTCGTGAATTATTCAAATTATATGTTCACTTCCATGAAGAAGTGAAAGAGAACCCAGAGCTAGAAGAAGAAGGTCGTGCATGGTTTAAGAAATTAGAAGATGGTGATGAAGAAGCGGTCTTCTTATGGAATTGGTTCCGTCATGAATCTTTAAAAGAGTTCTCTCGTATTTATGAACTTCTTGGTGTTGAATTTACGAACTTCCAAGGAGAGGCTTTCTATAATGATAAAATGGATGACTTTGTTGAAACCTTAGAAGAAAAAGGATTATTAGAAGAATCAGATGGAGCACAAGTTGTTAATTTAGAAAAAGAAGATATGCCGCCATGTTTAATTAAAAAATCAGATGGAGCCACGCTTTATGCAACCCGCGATTTAACAGCGGCACTCTATCGTCAAAACACATATGAATTTGATAAAGCGCTATATGTAGTAGGCGCAGAACAAAGCTTGCACTTTACACAATTTTTCACCGTATTAAAGAAACTCGGTTATAACTGGGTAGATGGGATGGCACATGTACCATTTGGACTCATTTTAAAAGATGGTAAAAAAATGTCCACACGTAAGGGGAAAGTTGTATTACTTGAGGAAGTATTAGAAGAAGCGATTACGCTTGCAGAGCAAAATATCGAAGATAAGAACCCGAACTTAAAGCAAAAAGAAGAAGTTGCAAAACAAGTGGGTGTCGGGGCAGTCATTTTCCATGATTTGAAAAATGAACGTATGCACAATATTGAATTCTCTTTAGAAAAAATGCTGAAATTCGAAGGGGAAACAGGACCATATGTTCAATATACACATGCACGTGCTTGCTCCATTTTACGAAAAGAAAATGTTGAATTTGAAACAGAATCGTTTGCGCTAAACGATGATCATAGTTGGAGTACGATAAAATTATTAAATAGATTCTCTAAGGTCATTGAAACAGCCTTTTCTAAAAATGAACCTTCACATATTGCGAAGTATTTGTTAGATGTCGCACAAGCATTTAATAAATATTATGGAAATATTCGTATTTTAGAAAATAATGAAGAGAAGGAAAGTAGACTTGCACTTGTTTATGCAGTAACGATTGTGTTAAAAGAAGGATTGCGTTTACTTGGAATGGGTGCTCCGGAAGAGATGTAATTGAGTAGAATTTTATCTTACTATTTGTGGACAGTAAAACTCCGACCTCAAAATTCAGTAAGAAATAAGAAGTTAGGTGGGAAATAAACTGCTTGTAAAAGCCTGACTGGTAAAGGTTAATAATCAGTGGGGGTGAAGAAAACTTCCACTGATTAGAATTTCATTTTATATTATTTAAAATATATTCAAAAAAGATATATATTTTAAAATTAGTATTAAGCTTTACAAGTGAAAAAGGTCAAAAAGAAATCAAAAAAACTGAAAAATAAGAAAATATAAACTGAAAAATAGGGGGATTTTAATGATGAAAATGATATTATATAGCGATCAAATACAAGAAGATAGAAAATTGGATTATGAGCTTTTAAGGTTATTAAATAAAGAAAATCCTTCAATAGCATATCTTCGATCATCTTCAGATGAAACGGGAAAGTATTTTAACAGTGTAGTTAAATACTATAGAGATTTAGGAATTAGTAATGTAGAATATTTTGATTTAGATAAAGAATACGATGAAAGAAAGGTTAATAACATATTTAATTATGATGCAATACATCTTTCAGGTGGAAATACATTTCGCTTTTTAAATTCCCTAAGAAAAAGAAATTTATTGCATTCATTAAAATCTTATGCGGGAAATGGTGGGGTTTTAATTGGTGTTAGTGCAGGTAGTATAATAACAACTAAAAGTATTGATACAGCTCAATTTGTAGACGAGGATATTATAGGACTAGAGGATAGGAGCTCTTTAGGGTTTGTAGATTTTGATTTTATGCCTCATTGGAGCGAGGAGCAAAGTGAAAAATATTTAGAGTTATTAAAGGATTATTCCAAGCGGAAAAATAGGACAATTTATGCTTGTAAAGATGGTGATGGGATAGTTATTGATAAAGAAGATATTAAATTGATTGGAAATGTTATGAAAATCTAATTTGGTTTCAATTTATTAAATACATTTTGTCTAAATGAGCTTAATAGATTTCTAGCTACATTAAGAACTTATGAACATGAAAAAATGCTTTTATATCTAGAAAATATTTTTATCATCTGCTCAAAGAAGGGAATCGAATCAGTACTTTCAATATAAACACAAGGAGGCTGCTCGATTGAATGAGTATGAATGGGATAATAAGTTAGAGTATTTGAGAAATACAAGGGATCTATATTATAACGATGATTATATAAGCTTTTTGATAAATGCAGTTTGGAAAATCTCTAAACCGGTTCATATTGTTGACTTTGGTTGTGGATACGGCTATTTAGGTCTGAAACTATTGCCTTTGTTACCAAAAGGGTCTAGATATACAGGAATTGATAAGGGGAAAAAATTAATTAATGAAGCAAGAGAGTTGTTTCGAAGTCTTCCATATGAAGTGGAATTTATTGAGGCAGATGTTACTGAAATTGAATTAGAGACTAAGTATGATATAGCAGTTTGTCATGCTTTTTTATTACATATGGATAATCCAAAAAACATGTTGGGAAAAATGATAGATTCAGTGGTTGATGGAGGTAATATCATATGTTTTGAACCGCATTGGATTTCTAACATGTCTTCGTATTATTTGAATAATCAAGAGCAATCTGAAATAATCCAGCTTGGTGTTCTACAAAAATTGTTTGAAATAGATGCAAAACGAAATGGCAAAGATGGCAACATCGGGATTAAATTACCGACATATCTAAGTGAGTTAGGGATAGAAAATATTGAGTGTAGGGTTAGCGATAAAGTTAATTTTCTTAATACAAATGAGATACAAAGAGTTAAACAACAATTGTATCACTCACTTAAGGAAGAGGGGATTGGTAATACCCCTGCTGAAAAGGATGAGTTTATTGAACGTTTAATCAACCGAGGATTGACATACAATGAAGCGATAGCACAGTACGAGGCAGAAAGAAGATTCTCTAAAGAATTTACTGTAGAATCTTCTTTCGTCTATGCCCCAAGTATGAAAATTCCTTTTGGAATAGTGAAGAATAAGTCATATGAATGGTAGGCTGACAAATAAAGCAATGAGATAAGACTTCTAACTTCGTATACGTGTTAGAAGTCTTATTTTTCAGTTGGATAGTATTTTCTAAAAGTAAATATGTCAAAATCGTGTACGAATGCGAATAGATTCGATATTAATTTTGAAAACCTTGCTTAAACCATCTATCTCCTATGGAAAAACAGAGATAGTCTTGTTATGATAACAAGCATAGTCCTTTTTATAACTCAAATAGATAGAATTATGAGAAAAGTTCAAGAAAAGGATGCACACAAGGGAGGAACAACATGAAGCGTGTTGCTTGGTTTACTGATAGTACAACTGCAAGCTTTACAACAAGTGAAGATACTTTTGTTATACCTATTGAAATTGTTATTAATGGAACAGCCTATAAAGATTGTGAAGAAGGTGTTCGTGAACGTGTTTACGATGCATTAAAAGAAGGTGTAACCGTAACAACGTCACAACCTAATTTTGGAGAGATGGTTGCACTCTTCTCTAAATGTAAAGAAGAATATGAAGAAGGATTTGCGATCACAATTAGCGGGAAAGTAAGTGGAACTTATCAAAATATGATACTTGCAGCAGAAATGGCAGGATTTCCTTTAATCGTAATAGATAGTGAAACAACGAGTTATCCAATGGATGAAATTTTAACAAAAGCGCAAACGTTATACCGTGAGGGTATGACTTTACAAGATATACAAGAGACAATACAACATATGGAACGTAGTCCTTACTATGTATTTCCAAAAGATTTGAAAGGTCTATATGCAAGTGGACGTGTGAAGGGTGTGCAATTTATAATAGGTAGCCTACTAAGCGTAAACCTAATTCTAGAAGTACACCATGGTGAACTTATATTGAAAAAGAAAGTTCGTAAAATACAAAAATGTAAAGAATATATGCGAAGTGAACTTGAAAAAGAAATGCCGAAAGTAGTCCATGTTTTCCATGCGAATGATAAAGAAGGAGCAGAAGAATGGATTTCTGATTTCAGAGCAGCATTTCCTGAAATGAAGTTTTTAATTTACCCACTTCCTATATCTTTTGCTGTTCATGCAGGTGCTGGAACAATTGCGATTAGCTTTTCGAAAGGAAAAAACCGTGAATAATTCACGGTTTTTTTGATGCGCCAGTTATGTAAAGGGAAATAATTCAGTGAATAAGAGATGAAATGTTTTAGTAATAAGTATAGGATAAATTTGTATTCATATAACGAAAAACAAGCTATTCTTTTTATAGAATTATACAGAAAAGATGGTATTTTTATGGATCTATCAAATTCTGATAAGCTACAATTATTTTCTAAAGAATTAGAGCAACATATGTCACCATATAAAGGAGAATGGGAATTTGCAAAAAATAGAAAGAATATCAAATCGGGTTTTATACTTACCACCATATCAAGAAACGGATCGACCAATTTTAGCGGCAATTAAAGGGGCCAAAAAAACATTATTAATTGATGCTGGCAATTCATCTAAACATGCTAATTTATTTCTTAAACAATTAGAAGACGTACATATTAAAGGTGATTATCTTGTTCTCACTCACTCAGATTGGGATCATGTATTTGGCATGAGTGCAATGAATATACCAACGATAGCTCATTATAAAACTCACAAAAAAATTAAAAGGCTTCAGAATTTATCATGGGAAGACAAATTTTTAGATCAGCGTGTTAAAGAAGGTATAGAAATTCCATTTTGTGCGGAAGCAATAAAGAAAGAATTGGGTCATCAGAGAGAGGTGTTTCTTCCAATACCTGATATTACATTTGATAAGCAAATGTCTATTAATTTAGGGGAAGTAACAGCTGTAATTGAACATGTAGGTGGCGATCACGCTGATGATTGTATTGTTATTTATATTCCAGAAGAAAAAGCTCTTTTTCTTGGGGATTGCATGTACGCAAATCTCTACTCGAAAAAATGGAGTTATACCATTAAAAATACCTTGCAGCTAGTTAAGCAGCTTGAAAAATATGATGCAGACATTTTTTTCTTGTCTCATCATGATAAGCCCGTTTATAAAGAGGAATTCCAAATGAAAATTAATTTTTTAAAAGATACAGCATTTCTGACGGAAACATATAAGGGGAATGAAAAAGCCATTACCAAAGAGCTTGTAAAGAGGCTGCAAAGAAAATTAAATGCTGAAGAAATGGAAATAATCAATTTTTTTGCAAATGGATACCAGATAGAAAGATTTGAATAATGCACTCAGAAAAAAGTATGTTAAAAGGCCCAAGAATTTTTGTCTCTGGGCCTTTTAGTGTTGTAACTTTTCATGACTATAACCCAACATTATTTTTTCATTTTCCATAAAAACAAGCAAAGATAACAGAAAAGAAGAACACTAAATATGTAGAAAGCATTTGTTAACCCAAATAAATCTGATAAACTTCCGCTAAGCATAGGTCCGAAAAACATACCAATTGAGTAGGCTGTATTATAGATTGCAAAAAGTATTCCATATGCTTGAACTCCATTTTTGTCTGCGAGATATGTAAGTTCTGGTAAAGCTGGTGCTAGTAAGAGGCTAAAACTAATTCCAAGGATAGCAAGTACAAATATTTCAAGAGCGGTATGAGAAACAATCGCTGTAAATGGGAAACATAAAGTAGCCAAAGCTATGCCGAGTGCCATCGTTTGTTTTCTGCCAAGTTTAGTCGAAAGTGTGCCGATGATTGGAGCGGTAAAGCCATATGCGAGTGTTGGGACAGCGAATAATAGTCCAATTGTTCCTGGGCTAAGGTGCAAGATGTTTTGTAAGTAGAGAGGAAGAGTTGGTTCTAAAGCACTAGGCAAGGCAGCTCCTAGAATAATAATGCCCATGATAATAAATAAAGAATGCATCTTAAGAATAGATCGATAGCTAATTCGTTGGTCTGTGCTGGATATTGGTTCATCACGAAGCAAAGTGATTCGTAATATGCCATCAATGAAGGCAATAGTTGCAGCGATCATAAAGGGAAGATGATACCCGCCCCATTGATAAAGCGTCCCGCCAATTGTTGGACCAAGGAGCATTCCAGCTGCTTGGCCAGATAAGGATAGGTCCATAGCTTTTCCACGTTCTTGCAGAGGAAATACATCTGCAAGGAGTGCTAATCCAGCTGTCCATGTTGCTGCTGCAGAGATACCTTGTAGCATTCTTGCTAGTACGAGTAACCAAAAGCTATTTGCAAGCCCGAATAATATAGTTGCAGCTGCAAGTCCAAATAAGCCTAGAATCATAGGAAGGCGTCTTCCAACTTTATCAGAAACCACTCCTAAAATGGGAGTGGCGAGAAGTAGAGTAATCGCGTAACTACCGAATAAAAAACCAATCTCTGTTTGGGAAGCACCTAGGGTTTCTGCGTACCGTGGTAAAATTGGGACAATCATTCCGTAGATGAGCATATCTGTAAAGACAGCTACTGCTACAACCCATAATGAAGCTTTTTGTACGCGAGACATTTTTAATCTAGCCTCCATCATTTTTCCCCCGTGTTCTTCTTATTTTCTAATCGAGATAACATTTTTTCCATTTTTTCAATGAAACGTAGCTGCATTTCGCATTGTTCAAAAATATTTTCAAAAATCAGACTTACATGCTCCGGAATATCTATCATTTTTTCTTTAATAGATTGTCCAGCTTTCATATTTTCGTACATTTCTATAATTTTCTTTTTTTGTTCTTGTAAGGCGGATGAGATGTGTTCAAGAGAAACAGTATTTGCGTTGAAGAAAGTGAGTGCTGTATATAACTCTGTTGGGAAAGCAACTGAAGAATGCTGGAATGACTGAATCATGAGTGTATGAAACTCCTCTTTTCCAGCAGGCGTAATACTGTAAATTGCTTTGGAACGATTCCCTGTTTTTTCAACAGCATCAAGCTCTACTAATCCTTCTTTATCCATTTTTTTAAAAGCATGATAAATCGAAGCAGGAAAAACACCTGCCCAAGTATCAGTTTGTGCAGATTGCATAGCTTGCTGTAATTCATATCCAGACATAGGACCATATTGCATGAGTAAACCTAGCACCATTAATCGTGTCATATGTATAGCCTCCATTCCAATAGAAAAGATAGAATACTAAACGTTTAGTATTTATTTAAAATATATGTGGGAATATTTGTTTTGTCAATAAAAGGATGAGATTTGTTTTATCTCGCATAAACGGGCAGTAAGACTCTCACCTCAAAATCTAGTGAAAGCAAAGGCGTTTAGATCGGATACAAACCTCTCGGAAATTTTGATATATAATAATGATCAATTTAATAAAATGGTTGTATTTTATTAAATTAAATAAAATAGATGCAAAAATAGTTGTTTTTCTTATTTTTAAACAATAATTTAAACTATATCGTTTAGTATTGAGAATTATATAAGGTTTTTATTGAATACCTTATATATACTGTGTAAAATCTAAGAAAGCAGATAAGGATAATACTTCCAGAATTTGTGAGTGGGAAAGCCCACGAACTTTAGCCGTGGGAGTGGTCAACGATGCGTAATAAAAATAATTACTTGAGGTGAATGCATGTTAGAATTGAGGCGATTGGAGACATGTTTGAAAGAAAAACGATTTGTAGACGGATTACAAGATGTAAATAGTGAAATTTCTCATATAAAAGAAGTCAATAAATTCTCTTATTTGAAAGAATGGCTTTCTTCGATTTCATCCACTGAGGAATTTGATACACTGATCCGTCTCACTGACGAAGGGCTTATGCACCAATATAGTGCCTTTTTAATCCGCTATTCATATAAAAAATTTCCAAATATGAGAACGCTCTCTTTATATTGTGATGAGCTAATTGATGACCGAAAAATACTTGATGCTGAAAAATTATTAAAGGATGCCTTGGAAGATATAAAGGTAGATCAAATAGATTCTGATATTTTATCTAAAGCATATTTTACATTGGTAAGATGTCTTTTAGAAATGAAACGAAATGAAGAAGCATTCGAATATATGAAAAAAGCTGAGAGTTATAGTACACGTCCAGTTTTTGATAAATGGGGCTATTTTTATATACAAACAGGAGAATGGGAGAAAGCGGAAAATTCGCTTTTAGCTGGGATGGAACATAAGGAAAATGAAGAATTAGCGATCTATCTATTATCACAGCTGTATGCATATAAAGGCGAACAGAAACGAGCGTTACAACTGATTAACGATGCAATAGATCAGTTTCCACAAATACCGTATTTTTATTTTGAAAAGGTGAAACATTTACTAGATTTACAGCGTTATGAGGAAATGCTAATTGTAATAGATAAGATCAATCGGATATTGCCGTATCATTCGTATAAAGCCTATTTTACACATTTACGTGCAGAAGCGTTGTATAAAATGAATAAGATTCAGGATTTACTTGCTTTATTAAAAACGGAAGTATGTTTAAAAAAGTCGCTATATCATAATATGGAAAAATACCGGGCTGGAAAAAAAGTAAGATTACCATTAGTACCAATCGTACAAAAAGATAACTATTGTGTTCCAGCGAGCTTGGAGATGATGCTCCGCTTATGGGGAGAAAGGTGTACACAAGATGAAATTGCGAATCATATATTTGATGTAACAGGATCGAAGTTTTCAGATACGGTTACGTATTTAGAAAAAATGGGCTATGTTTGTCGTTATTTCAAGGGAAACGAAAAGAATTATAAAGCGTTACTTGACCGAAACATTCCAGTTTTATTAAGTATAGATATTGAACATGCATCCCACGTTCAAGTTCTTTCTGGATATGATGATCAGTTACAAGCTTTTTTTGCTCAAGATCCTAACTTTTTGGAACCACTTTTTATTGAATATGAGAAGCTGCAGGAAAGATATCGTTACACCGATGGCCTATCTATTGTATTTGTTCCTAAGGAGGAAAAGGAACAATTGTCATTTTTAGTAGAAGAGGAAGATGTATATTTCCGCAAGCTATTCTCTTTGACGGATCATTTAGAAGAACAGGATAAACAAGGAATTGAAAAATTAGTTTCATTTTTACAAGAGACAAGCGAAAATCCGTATACGTGGTTATACACAATCAAACATATGGATGTTGAAGTAAATCAGGAGTTTATTCTTTTTTGTGCTGAAAGGTTAATAGAAAAATATCCAGATTCAGACTTTGTTAAGCTTCATAGTGCACAATGCTTTATCCGTATACAAGATATGGAGCGGGCTAGTGATGTCTTACAAAGTGTCGAGAAAAAGAATAATCAAGCATTGTATCATTTTATACATGGACGCTATTCTTTAGAGAAAGAAGAGTATGAGGAAGCAATTTCTAGTTTTCGCTCATCGTTACAATTAGATGCTGATCAGCCAATCGCATGGAGTTTTCTAGCATTATCATATATGTATATCGATCAGTCTGAACAGGGCTTGAAAATGTCACAAATTGCACTAGGGCGTCATCCTGATCGGTTTGTTCTTGTAAACCATGGTTTGATCTTAATGGATTTAGAGCGCTATAAGGAAGCATACGAAGTGTTTAATGATTTATTGAAAGAATATAAGCGTGAAGCACATATATGGTATGAAAGAGCCAAATGTGCGCATCAAATGGAGAAATTACATTTAGCAATCAAAGGACTTCGCACCGCAATTCAATTAGATAAAACAGTATCATATCCATATGTGAAACTCTCAGAAATATATGAATTAGATTTAGATGATAAAAAGGGTGCAGAAGAAATTTTATTGCAGGGTATCGAAAATTGTGAAGAAGCAACGTCATTATATGTTCGATTAGGAGATTTACATTTTCAAAATGATGAATTTGAAGAAGCTGAAAAGATATATAAACGTGCTTTAGAAGAGAATAATAGAGATGTTTATTCTCATTTTGGTTTGATTCAAATTTATATGGCAAAAGGACAGTATGGTGATGCAAAGCGGTATATTTTTAGTATGGAACAGCAATTTGAACAAAATGATGAGTTTCTTATGAATGCAGGAATGGTACTGTGGGATGCTGAAATTGAATTAGGAGCTAATGAAGAACAATTAAAGATAGCGTTGTCTAAGTTAGAGAAGGGTATCCGATGTTTGAAAAATAATATAGCAAATATGTTAGAGGAATATGTAAATAGAGTTGAAGGAACGGTATTTATACAACGTGGGATCGCGTTTTTAAGAAAACTAGGAAAAGAAAGACCAGATATAACCGAGTATGATTGTTATGCTGGTATTTTATATGAATCTCTTGGACAATATGATCAAGCGATGAAACGATACCATCAGGCAATAAAGTTCAGAAAGAGTACGCTTCCGTATTATCGTATTGGTGAATCCCTTATGGCATTAGGAGAATTGGAATCGGCAAAAAATGCGTATGAGACTTGTTTAGAAATGGATTCAACTTTTATTGGAGTGCACGTAAAGCTAGCGGAAATATATGAAAAAGAAGAAAATCGTCTAAAAGAACAATATCATATGTTTCAGGCAATGCTGCAAGAGCCGATGATCGTAAATATGGAGTATTTAGCAGAGCTTTCAGTAAAAAATTGTCTTCATAAAGAGCTTTTATCTGAGTTAGATAAATTAGATGGTAAAGTAGATGAAATGTGGCGTTTAGATGCCCTTGCATATGTATATGGTGCCATGAAAGAGAGGGAGAAAGAACAAGAGCTAGTGGAAGAAGCTTTACAAATAGATGAGGAACATGTAGAAGTACGATATCACTATGCAAAAGTACTTGTTAAAAAAAGGGATTCAGAAGCGATTCCATTTGTTACAAGTTTAATAAGACAAGACATTGAAAATGAGCGTGTATTTGAAGTGTACGTTCAAGCGATGGAACAACAGCGGAAAGTATCTCAAATACGAGATTCTCTTCATTTGTTGCCCGTTAAGAAAAAAGAAAGAAGCACAGCATTTATGTATGCTGCATCTGTACTTGCTGAGAGATTGACTGCGCAACAACAAAATGAAGAACCGAAGAAATCAATTTTTACAAGAGCATTTTATCGAATGAAAAACCGTGCGAAAGAAATCTCGTTTATTACAACTGTAATTGATTTATTTGAAATCTCTTTAAAATTAAATGCTAGAAATAGTATAGCAGCGCAGCGTTTAGCGATGTTTTATGAAAACGGAAATATGATTAAAGAAGCGATAGATGTATTACAAACATCATTAGAAAACATTTGGGATGTTAGCACGGTAAGGCAACTTGTAAATCTTCTCATCGAACACGGTGATGAAGATGAAGAGATGTTAAGAGATGCTCTTGAATTCATAAAACAGATGATTAGAGAAGAGCCCAATGATTATAACACTCTGTTATTACATTCCAATGTTCTGTTCATGTTAGGGGAAGAGAAACAGGCAGAAAAGATCTGCTTACAATTAATTGAAAGAATGCCTTTTGTGAGCCGAACATTTCTTGCTTTAGCGGAAATCTATCAAAGTGAAGCAAGATTTGAAGATTCTATTTCGATGTTAGAAGAGGGAGTCTTGCATCATCCAAAAGATCGTGCAATGTTTCTCGCCTTAGCAGCGTCTTATCACCAGATTGGAAAAACAGAAAAGGCAGAAGAGCTAACAAATTATATATTATCTTTCGATTCTTCGGATTTGTTAGTTCGATACAATAGAGCATGCTATTTAGCTGTTTTAAATAGAAATGATGAGGCGAAAGCAGAACTTGAAACAGTTCTTCATGAAGATGAAACTGGATTTTTTGCAGAACTTGTGGAAGATGATGAAGATTTAGTGGAAGTATGGGAAACGATAAAGTAATAGAAATCTTTTATGATGTATAAGATTCGAAATTTAGGATGAAAATGAAAATATATTTTTGAATTGATTGACAATTATCTGTTTCATGGAATAAAATAACTGTTAATAAAAGTATACAAATCTGAAGACGAGAAAGAGTAAAATATCGTACTGTTCTCCAGAGAGCCGGCACTATGCTGAAAGCCGGTGTACAGACTTTATTTAAAAATCATCTCCGAGGAGCCGTGGCTGAATAAAGTAAGCTCGGACGGATGTCTACCGTTACAAAGAACGCGTATGTTAGTACGTTGCTAAGTGCTATTGGTGAAGATGCTAATAGAATTAGGGTGGTAACGCGGGTAAACCCGTCCCTACTTATAGGGACGGGTTTTTTGTGTGCTTTTACAAAATTTCAAAGGAGTGATTGTAAATGGAGAAGGTAGATGTAAAAGAATCAGCTGTAGGGAGAGAAACACGTATTCGCAAGCAGTGGAACAAGCAGAATATCTTTGAGCAATCCATTCGAAATCGTGAAGGTGCACAATCTTTCGTTTTTTATGAAGGGCCACCAACTGCAAATGGATTGCCGCACGTAGGGCATGCGCTTGGACGGACAATTAAAGATTTAGTAGCAAGATATAAAACGATGACTGGATATAAAGTACTTCGAAAAGCTGGATGGGATACACATGGATTACCGGTAGAATTAGGAGTTGAAAAACAGCTTGGTATCTCTGGTAAACATGAGATTGAAGAATACGGAATTGAACCATTTATTCAAAAATGTAGGGAAAGTGTATTTACGTATGAGAAGCAGTGGCGTGAATTTACTGAGAGCATCGGATATTGGGTCGATATGGATGCCCCGTATGTAACGTTGGAGAATCATTATATCGAAAGTGTATGGAATATTCTTGGAACAATTCATGAAAAAGGGCTGCTATATAAAGGACATCGAGTTTCGCCGTATTGCCCAAGTTGCCAAACATCACTAAGTTCGCATGAAGTGGCGCAAGGATATAAAACAGTAAAAGATTTAAGTGCGACTGTGAAATTTAAAGTGTTAAATAGTGAAAATGAATATTTTCTTGGATGGACAACAACTCCGTGGACGTTGCCTGCCAATGTAGCACTTGCTGTACATCCAGATATGGAATATGTGAAAGCAGAGAAAGATGGAACTGTTTATATTGTCGCAAAAGAGCGTGCAAATGATGTATTAAAACATGGCTATCAAGTATTATCTACTCATAAAGGAGAAGAATTAGTAGGTACTTCATACGTAGCACCATTTCCTATGGATGAAGTTACGAATGGATACCGTGTTATTTCAGCAGACTTTGTTACAGGAGATAGCGGAACGGGACTTGTTCATATCGCACCAGCTTATGGAGAAGATGATTATAAAGTGGTGCAAAATCAAGGATTATCTTTTCTGCATGTTGTAGATGAGCAAGGGAAGTATACGGACGCTGTTCCGTTTTTACAAGGTAAGTTTGTGAAAGAATGTGATGTTGATATTGTTCGTTATTTAGCTGGAGAAGGATTGCTATACCATAAAGAGAAATATGAACATAGTTATCCGCATTGCTGGCGCTGTGATTCACCACTCTTGTATTATGCTGGAGAAAGCTGGTTCATTCGGACAACTGAGATTAAAGAGACTTTCTTACAGAATAATGATGCAGTCACATGGTATCCAGATCATATGAAACACGGGCGATTCGGGAAATTTTTAGAGAATATGGTGGACTGGAATATTAGCCGAAAACGATACTGGGGAACACCGTTAAATGTATGGGAATGTGAAAACTGTGATTATCAATTCGCACCGAAGAGTATCGATGAATTAAGAAAGCATAGCGTAGGGCAGACAGATGAAAATTTAGAGCTTCATAAACCGTATGTAGATGAAGTGAAAGTATGCTGTGAAATATGCGGCAATTCAATGACTCGTACGCCAGAAGTAATCGATGTATGGTTTGATAGCGGTTCAATGCCATTTGCACAATATCATTATCCGTTTGAAAATAAAGAGCTTTTTGAGGAGCAATTTCCAGCTGATGTAATCGCTGAAGGTGTTGATCAAACGCGTGGTTGGTTTTATAGCTTATTAGCAGTAGCGGCTTTATATACTGGAAAAGTACCATACAAACGTGTGTTATCCCTTGGACATGTGCTAGATGAACAAGGACAGAAAATGTCTAAAAGTAAAGGGAATGCATTGGATCCAGTAGAGTTAGTTGAAAAGTTTGGTGCAGATGCATTAAGATGGGCACTTCTCGTTGATAGTGCACCGTGGAATGCAAAGCGTTTTTCAGAAAGAACAGTGCAAGAAGCGAAATCAAAACTTGTAGATACACTTGTGAATGTATATAGCTTTTATGTTTTATACGCAAATTTAGATGAATATGATCCAAAAGGGAAGTACGAGGTTAAGAGAACAAAACTAGATGAGTGGGTACTATCACGTCTTCACAGTACAACGAAAAAAGTAAGAAACGCATTAGAAGAGTATCAATTTACAAATGCAGCTCGTGAAATTGCGGCTCTTGTAGATGAGGTCAGTAACTGGTATGTAAGACGTTCTCGCAATCGTTTTTGGGAATCTAGCATGAATCCTGAAAAGGCTGCGGCATATGAAACACTTCATGAAGTGCTTGTAACAATTAGTAAATTACTGGCTCCGTTTACTCCATTTGTAGCGGAAGATATTCATCTTAACTTAGAAGGAAGTAGCGTTCATTTAGCGGATTATCCAGTAGTAGATGAAATGATTATTCAAACAAAACTAGAACAAGAAATGGATGCTGTTTTACAAGTTGTCGAGCTTGGACGGAGTAACCGAAATCAACATGCATTAAAAGTAAAACAGCCATTAGCTGAACTTGTACTACTCGAGCATCATGAGCAGAAAGTGGACTGGGGATCTTATCGTGATATTGTAATGGATGAACTGAATGTAAAAGCATTTCATGTAGAATTAGATGAAACAAAGTATACATCATATCAATTAAAGCTGAATTTTAAGACGGCAGGACCGAAATTTGGGAAGAACGTCAATGCTGTAAATCAATGGCTGAAACAATTATCACAAGAAGAAGTACAAAATTTTGTTGTAGATGAAAGAGCAACGCATAAGCTTGTCTCAGGAGAACAGGTTATAGTAACACTTGAAGATGTATTCGTAGAACAAGTACCAAAAGCAGGATTTTCTAATACAACAAATGGACAATATACAGTCATGTTAGATACAAACGTAACAAATGAATTGTTACAAGAAGGAGTAGCACGAGAGTTTATCCGAGCTGTTCAAGAGTATCGAAAACAGTTGAATTTACCAGTTAATTTGCGAGTAGATGTAATTCTTGATACAGAAGATGAATTACAGAGAACATTAACAAAACATAAAGAATTGTTCGAGGAAAACTTGTTAGTAAAGCAATTTACATTTCAAGGACTAACACAAGATGATGATGAGATTTCTTTAGGTGAGAAAAAGATTCGAATCAGATTAAGTTCGGCTAGCTAATTCACAAAAAGTAGTATGTGATAGAAAGTGGAATTGCAAAATCCTGTATGAATCATACAGGATTTTGTTCTTATATTATTTGTTTCCTAAGTAATGACGTGGTTTTTGTATTACGATTGATTATGGAAACAACTAAATATCATAAATCTCTAAATACTCATAGTGATTTATATCTTTCGAAAGTATTTATTACTTTCATGCACAAATATTGAGAAAATATTACTTTATCTATTATCATGGAAAAGAGAAAGGTAATATAATCAACCTTATAGAATTACTCGTACATTCAAAATTTATTAAAGAGAGTGGAGAGTGATTCGAATGTTGAAAAAAAGAGTAGTGGCAATTGCTACGGCAATACCGTTAGTACTAGGGACAGTATCGACTGCTTCTGCGGTAGAAGAGAAACAAGTAAAAATAGATAGGTATTCTCCTCAGGAAAAAGCAGCCGAATATTTAAAAGCAAATGCCGCGCAATATTCATTAAAGCCAGATCTATCAGACATACAATATATCTCAACAACGGATACACAAGTAGCTTCCTATGTTAGATTTCAACAAGTAGTAAATGGTGCTCCTGTATTTTCAAGACAAATAACCGTGACTCTTAATGGAAAAGGTCAAGGATTACTTGCAGTTTCTGATTATCAGCCTGTTCAGATTGTGAAAGAAATAAAGCAAAAGATTAGTGAAAAAGATGCAGAACAAAAATCAAAGGCATATGTTGGTGGAGAAAGTGAACAAAATCTATGGGCTCCAACAATGAATGAATTTGGGTATGTTATTGAAGATGGAATTGCTATTCCAGTATATCGAGTTGTAGTCCACTCCAATCAGCCATTTGGTGCGTGGGAAACATTTATTGATGCTGAGAGTGGAAAGTTACTAAAAAAAGTAGATATAAACCGGAAAGCAGAGGGGACAGGAAAAGTATTCTTGCCTAATCCTGTCGTATCAAGTGGTAGTTTAACTGGATTAAAGGATAATAATGATAAAGATTCAGTAGCATTAAATAATCAATTAAAAACGGTTACTTTAAAAGGTTTGAATGGAACTGGCTTTTTAATTGGAGATTATGTCACAATTTCTTCAAAGGCAAAAACAAAATCTTCAACTCTTCAATTTAATTACACTCGTTCTAATGATAGTTTTGAAGATGTAATGGCATATTACCATATTGATACTTTACAACGATATATTCAGCAAATAGGTTTTGGAAATATTAATAATCGCTCAATTAAAGTAAATGTGAATGGAACGACAGCTGATAATTCTTTCTATTCGCCATCAACGAAAGCTTTAACATTCGGAACAGGTGGAGTAGATGATGCTGAGGATGCAGGAATTATCGCACATGAATATGGGCATTCGATTCAAGATAATCAAGTTCCAGGCTTCGGAAATTCTGCAGAAGGCGGGGCGATGGGAGAAGGATTTGGAGATTTCTTAGGTGCAACTTATGAGGATGCTGCATCAACGACAGGATATGGAAAAGCTTGCGTAGGAGAATGGGATGCGACTTCTTATTCCAGTTCAAATCCAACATGCTTACGCCGATTAGATAATAATAAGGTGTATCCAAGAGATGTGCAAAATGAAGTACATGCAGATGGAGAAATTTGGGCGCAAGGAGAATATGAAATGGCGCAAGCTTTTGGCCGTGATGTAGCGACAAAAATTATTTTACAATCACATTGGTCACTTACTCCAAATGCGACATTCCGTGATGGGGCAAAAGCGATTAAGCAGGCAGATGCACTACTTTACGGGGGAAAAAATGCTGCGGAAATTGATCGGATTTGGGCAGCACGAGGAATTAGTACAAATTAATATTGGTAATTAGAAAAGAGTCGCGATTCTTCATGTAGTCGCGACTCTTTTCTTAAGGAAGTTGTTTTTTAGTTTCCTTAAACACAAAATGTTCTTTAAATTTTCTCCCCTCCACTTTCTGACCATTTCGCATTGCACGGAAAGGATGCTCTTGCCATGTAATCATGACATCTACTTCGTCTGCTTTTGTGGAAACAGGAAAATTCGCATGTTCAAATCCTGTTTTCCCGGTTGCTAATCGGGCTTCTTTTAAAGAAAATAGTTCATATTTTGTCTCTGTTTTTGGTTCGTTTCGAAACACTTCTACTTGAACGTTATAAACTTCATCTTTTCCGATGTTTTGTACGGAGAAGTGATATGTGTGAAAAATACCTTTTTTAGGTTGTACTATGTCTTTGTCTATTTTCTTTACTTCATCAATATTGACTTTCCATTGTTTTGAATGTTGTGAGACAGGTAAAGATTGTGGAGAATATGCGGATGCTTGATTTGGTATAATCAAGCATAATAGTAATAGCGAGAAACTTACAATTTTTCTCATGTATAGACCTCCAGAATAAATTTATTAATAATATGTGCGGGAAAATAAATTTTCATGTAACGTAAATAAATTGATTCAAAAGATAATGTACGGATGTTTTTAAATAAAAAGGATATAGTAAAAGAAATTGAAGAAGTAGCAAATGAAAATGATGTTATATTAGTGACAAGGTTACGAGAAATGGCATTAGAAGAAATTGTTTTAGAATGAACTTGGAATTAAAGTCAGAAAATAAAGAAAAAACACTTGCGTTTTTTCTTTTAAAGGAATAGAATACTCTGTAAATATAAAAAGTGATGAACAGGAAAAGTACATGGTGCAAGGGTCTACAGAGAGCAATCGACTGCTGAAAAGATTGCGATACCGCATGATGGAAAGACACCTGTGAGCGTTGCTTTGAACGTGATGATTAGTAAAAGCAAACGGTACCTACCGTTATCAGGATTAAGATGGTCAGTATGACAATTTGGGTGGTACCGCGGAAAAATCCGTCCCTATTTATAGGGGCGGATTTTTGTATTCTTTGAAAGGAGGTGAGTGGCCGTGGATGATGATGATGACAACAATAATGTAAATAAATATGAGCATATAGGAGGAAAAAATAATGAGCGAAACAATGAAGCGGTCACTCGTTCGTGAATGCAAAACGTCTAATAAAAAGGTGGTTTTACTACAAGGTTGGGTAAAAAAAATTCGTCACTTGGGGAATGTCAGTTTTTTATTATTACGTGACCGAACAGGTGTCATCCAATGTGTGTTAGAAAAGGACTTAGCTGGATATAAAGTAGATGTAGAAAGTGTTGTTCAAATTATTGGTAAACTTGTGGAGACTACAAAAACAGAATTAGGCGTGGAAGTAATTGTAGAAGAAGTAAAAGTGTTAAATACCTCTGATTCACTTCCTTTTGAAGTGAATAAAAGAAAATTGCAAGTTGGTTTAGATCAAATGTTGAATGAGCGCGTCGTATCGCTTCGGCATGAACGGATACAAGCAATTTTTATGATTCAATCTACGCTTGTTCAGGCATTTAGTGAATTTCTAATAGAGAACGATTTCATACGTATCTTTACACCGAAAATTGTTTCGCAAGGAGCAGAAGGTGGCGCAAATGTTTTTAAGCTTCCATATTTTCAAAAAGAAGCATATTTAGCTCAATCTCCGCAATTTTATAAACAAATGATGGTAGCTGGTGGACTAGAACGTGTTTTTGAAATTGCCCCTGTTTATCGAGCAGAACATCATAACTCCTCTCGTCATTTGAATGAGTATATATCTTTAGACGTAGAACTTGGGTTTATTCATGATTTTCATGAGGTGATGGAATTAGAAAAGGATGTTCTACGTTATATGTTTGAAAAGGTAGAACAAAAATGTGGAAAAGAATTACAACTCTTGCAAGTTACGGTTCCTATCATTACGGAAATTCCAAAGATTACACTGGCAGAGGCACAGCGTATTTTGAAAACAAAATATAGAAAAGAATCACCAGCAGGGGATTTAGATACAGAGGGCGAAAAATTACTTGGAAAATATGTGAAGGAAACATACGGTAGTGATTTTGTCTTCATCACACATTATCCGAAAGAAGCAAGACCGATGTATACGATGCCAAATAAAGAAAATCAAGATGTTACGGACTCCTTTGACTTATTGTATAAAGGATTAGAGATTACATCTGGTGCGCAGCGTATTCATGAGTACGATATGTTACTTACTTCTTTTAAAGAAAAAGGATTACACCATGAAAAATTTCAGTCGTATATGGATACATTCCGGTATGGTTGTCCGCCACATGGTGGATTTGGAATTGGATTAGAAAGGCTTGTATATAAATTTTTAGAATTATCGAATGTACGAGAAGCGAGCGCATTTCCGAGAGATTGTACGCGTCTCATACCGTAAAGTGAAGAGAATCTTCGCGCTTGTTGCGAAGATTCTTTTTTAATGAAAAATAAAAGGCCATCGTTAAAAATAAAATGCTAATAGATATAATTTCAGATGTTTGATGAAGAATTAAAAATTTAAACATTCCAAATGAGTTAAATAAAAATTCGAGTACAATCATATTCGAAACCATGAATAGAAAAATGGATTTCGCATTATAAAAAATAGATAGTAGGACGTTGAGAAGTACATGTTAGTACTAACTTTGTAAGTGATTTTAGTAGGATGAAATAAAGAAGAGGCAAAGTTTAATATTTAATCTAAGTATTGACTCATATTAAATTGTAATAATAGAGGAGGCTCCATACCTTGTATATGTACTGACTTTTGAGACACTCCTAAAAATAATTTTGGCAAGCAACAAATAGAAATAATGTCAATGATAATGAAAATAGATCGAATGATAAAGAAACATATTTTTTAAAAAATACCATAGGATTTTTCTCCTTATAATTTAATTTTTGTAAATATTTTCTTTGTAAATTTTGATAAAACCTCCTTTTCGACAAAAAAATAAATATCTTGCTTGACAGTCATACATATAACCGATATAATTCGTAGTAATTTCAAAAGAAATTATATTCGGAATATTAAGTTGCGTTGAATAGGAGTAGTAAGGTCATGTGTTTGTACAGAGAGCTATGGGTTGGTGTGACATAGTCAAATAACATCCTGAACTCGCCTAGGAGCAGTAAGGTGGAACAGAAGTCTAATTCTTAGTAAATCTTAACGGTTAACCTTCGATAACAGGTTTGTAATCAAACGATTACTGCTAAGGTGGATTCATAATGGAATCAATAAGAGTGGTACCGCGTTAAGTAAATGGCTTAGCGTCTCTTTATATAAAGAGATGCTGGGCCATTTTTTATTATATATAGGAAGAAATGGAGGGTTTATTTGGATTGATCAATTATATTTATTTATTAATATAAAAAGATTTAATTAGGAGGAAAATAGGATGAAACAGACGGAGCAATGGACTTCGAAATTAGGTTTTATAATGGCCGCAGCAGGATCTGCAATTGGACTTGGAGCAATATGGAAGTTTCCTTATATTGCTGGAAAGAGCGGGGGAGGAGCATTCTTTTTAATCTTTATATTGTTTACAGTATTAATAGGTCTTCCGTTACTAATAGCTGAATTTATGATAGGGCGTAGTACACAGAAACAAGCAATTGGAGCATTTAAAAGCATCGCACCGAATACAGGATGGCATTGGATAGGACGTCTTGGCGTTGGCACTTGTTTTATTTTGCTATCATTTTATAGTGTTGTTAGTGGCTGGGTATTAATCTATTTATTCAGAGGGATTACTGGACAATTGATTACACCGCAGCAAAATTATAGCTCGTTATTTACAGAAACAATTGGGGATCCTGTTTGGGCAATTGCTGGTCATTTTGCTTTTATGTTTATTACAATTTGGGTTGTATCAAAAGGAGTACAAAATGGAATTGAAAAAGCGAGTAAATATATGTTACCAGCATTGTTTGTTCTGTTTGTCGCTCTTATCGTTCGCTCCTTAACACTTGATGATGCGATGAAAGGGGTTAAATTCTTCTTACAGCCGGATTTCTCAAAAATCACATCGGAAAGTATTTTGTTTGCAATGGGGCAATCATTCTTTGCAATTAGTATAGGGATTTCAATCATGGTCACGTATAGTTCTTACTTAAATAAAAAAGAAAGTTTACCACGTTCTGCGGTAACGATTGTTGGACTGAACCTATTTGTTTCTCTATTCGCAGGGCTTGCTATTTTTCCAGCAGTCTTTTCACTAGGAATGGAGCCAACAGAAGGACCAGGTTTGTTATTTATCGTATTACCATCTGTATTTAGTCAAATTCCATTTGGAAATTTCTTCTTAACAGTATTTCTTGCGCTATTCACGTTTGCAACGTTAACATCTGCATTTTCTCTACTTGAAACAGTTGTTTCAGCACTAGCGAATGGACAGCAAGAAAGAAGAAAGAAACTGTCATGGATGATTGGGTTCTGTATTTTCATAGTAGGTATTCCATCGGCACTTTCATTTGGTGCATGGAGTGATATTACAATCTTCGGTAAAAATATTTTTGATGCAGTAGACTTCTTATCTAGTAATATATTAATGCCACTTGGAGCTTTATTCATTAGTATTTTCGTTTCATTTAAAATGGAGAAAAAGGTACTAGAAGCAGAATTTTTTGTTGGTGGGAATTACGGAAAATCAGTATTTATTTGCTGGATATTCTTACTTCGATTTGTTGCACCGATTGCGATTGTCATTGTCTTTTTGAATGTGATTGGGATAATTTAACTTAAAGTGTTATAATATTCTGAATCAAAAGAGGTGAGGGAATGTATTATTATATTACAGACATATAACGTATACGGATTCGTGGTCCTCCGATTTGTATATGAAGTCAAAATATAAAAGAGGAGGAAAGAAGATGAAACAAGAAAAAGAAGTAGCATTACAAGGGGAAATGGTGAAAGTACGTGGGAAAAAGATGTATGTGAAGATTCATGGATCATTGGAAAATCATCCTGTATTGTATCTACATGGAGGTCCTGGTGAGATGTGTTTTGATTTTTCCTATCATCAAGCGCATAGATTACAAGATTCTTTTCGACTCATTGCTATTGATCAACGTGGGGTAGGGCGTTCGGAAGAGATTGGGAGGCAAGAGCAGTTTGGATTAAGGGATCTTATTGAAGACTGCGAAGAGTTAAGGAAGATGTTACAAATTGAAAAATGGTCTATTATTGGACATTCCTTTGGTGGTTTTCTAGCGTTGTTATATGCAGAAATGTATCCACAATCTATTCAAAAAATTATTTTTGAAGGTCCTACTTTTGATTTTGCATTAACTAGTAGAGCATTATTAAAAAAGACAGCATTTCTACTAAAGAAGTATGGAAAAGAAAAACAGGGGAATGAATGCATAACGATCATCGAGAGCGATGCTAGTTCAGAGGAACTACTAGAGGCTTATTCGAAATTAAGTGGCGAATTAGAAGAAAACAGAATGGAAATATATAATTACGGTGAGGATGAAACGGATTATAGTTTATATAGTGAAGAGGAATGGGAAGAGTTTTATAATCGTTCCGAAATTCATTTTACAAGATTGAAAGAGGAAGGGGCTATTCATCAATCACTATTATCAAAATTAAAAAATGTTGAGAATCCGGTGTTGCTTATCATAGGGAAACATGATGTGGTAACCTGTGAAAAACAAATCGAAACTTTTAAAAAGGATGCTCTAAACGGAAAAATGATTGTCTTTGAAGAGAGCGGACATACACCGCACTATGAAGTCGCAGGTCGATTTGCAGAAACTGTGATAGATTTTTTGAAATAAATAAAGAAAAGGTGCTTCAAAGCAATGAGAAGCACCTTTTTCTAATGTTTAAATTTCAGGATGGAAGATTGTAATGTTAGGCCATTTACCTTCCCAGTTCTTTTTTTGTAATCTTTTTTCATACATAGTAATGCGCTCTTTCGTTTCGAGGAAATGAAGTGTTGGTTTTACTTGCAGTGTGAGAACATCTTCTATTCCGCAAGGGGCAGTTAACACAACAGTATCTTGTTCATCTAATGTGACTCCAAGAGCAGTTGCTGTTTCTGGAAATTTGGAAATGGCATCGACTGAGGATGAATAAGGTGGCATGTTGTTGGCTATATGCATTCGAGCTTGATTTTTTACGGACCATGGAATAGTAGAGTCTATATTTTTAAGCTTATTTTCTAATTTTTCTTCTGTCGTTTCACTTATATGTAATGGGTCAAAGTAGATAATATCTATGTCTGGCGTTGGCGTTCTTACTTCATATCCGTGAAGAACATCCCAAATTTTAGAACGAACAAATCCAGCGCAAACCCACCAATCAGGCAGTTGTAGAGATTTCGCCGTCTGTAATACTTCCATCATCCAAGTATCGTTTTGTATAAGTTTTATAATATCTTGTTCGGTTTTCATATACATACATGTCTCTCCTTATTCAATGGACTCTTTCGTGTAAGGAATTTAAAAATTTTTTGGATGTAGTGTGCCTATCTCTTCATTCAGTATTTTTAATAGTAATGGATTTGTCATAGTGAAAAGGGGCGTGCACTGATTTTCTACTATCAAAGGTAATGAAATAGTCATTTAATTCGTGAGTTTAATAATCCATAAAATCCAATAGGCGCCAGGCACAAATATGAGCTGAGCTAATAATGTACCGAGAAATCTGGAAATCATAAGCCAACCGAACATTTTACTCATTGTGTCAGCACCGTTTTCTGATTGAAGCGCACGCTCTGTTAAAAGAGCAATACGCGGATCTAGTAGTACAGTTAATAAAATTGTAGCAAATCCGTTAATAAGGCCGGAAGCCGTGATGGCTTTCGTTGCGAATTTCGGACTCAAATAAGAAGCATATAAGGCTGAAAGGACCCCAGCTGTATAAATTGCAGTTGCAAACATATTAATGAGCATAATTCGTTTTGGAATACCACCAACTCGCATACGGTGGATCATTTCAAATTTTGGAAAGCGAACATATTTTTTTGTATACTTCAATTTTTGCATATTGTTTGTTTTCATCATTCGAATGAATGAACCATCTGCTTCAAAGTTTCGAATTATATATCCAAATAACTTTGTTAAAGTTGGGTACAGAATAATTGCGAGCAGTGTACCGATAGAAGCAGATAATAAAATAAGACGCATCGTATGTTCTAAATTAATTGAAGCACCACTCTTAGCCTGATCAATAATACCACCAAGTAAAAAAGCTTGTAGTAAGTTGGATGTTCGTGAAACGAGTAATACCATTCCAACTACGGATAATGCAACGGCAATCTTTTTTAAACGAACACCAGCTAGTCGAATACTATAAGAACTTGTTTCGACTGCATGGATGATAATCGTGAAAGACATTATGAAAATTAATGTTATCGTCATTTTTGGTCACCATTTTTCTATGAAATTATGCTAATCATACAATAGAACGACATCTACTTTTGAATCGAGTAATAATGTGCACGAAAAATAAAAATTCAAAACAAATGAATATTTTGATAATATAAAAAGGATGTTGATTTGTCAATTCGGGGGTGGAGTGTTATGCATACATATTATAGTAATCGTGCAAAAGAGTATGAGGCAGGGAGGTATACAACATTTCTATTTGATTTAGATGGAACATTAACAGATCCAAAAGAGGGAATTGTCAATTCGGTTTTATATGCATTGCGAAAAATGGGAATAGATGAACCGAATCAGAAAGAGCTAGAATCTTTTATTGGCCCACCAATTCAGCATTCGTTTGCGGATAGATACAAAATAAGTGAAGAACAAGTTGAACAAGCTGTTGCGTATTTTCGAGAATATATGCGGCAAAGCGGTCTGCTTGAAAACAAAGTTTATGAAAAGACTCCATATATTTTACAAGAATTAAAGGGTGAAAAGAAAAGGCTGTTTGTCGCAACTTCAAAACCAACAGTGTTTGCAAGACAAGTGTTAGAACACTTTAACTTGAATCATTTTTTTGAAGAAATTGTAGGTAGTAATTTAGACGGAACGCGTATAAAGAAAAATGAAATTATTGAATATATTTTACATACGCATCCAGAGCTAGAAAGAGAAGAGGTAGTAATGGTCGGTGATAGAAAGCATGACATAATCGGAGCGAATCGTAGTGGAATTGACTCTATCGGTGTGTTGTATGGATATGGAAGTGAAGAGGAGTTAAAAGAGGCGGGGGCAACACACATTGTGAAACATGTCGAAGAGTTGCGAAGCTTTTATAAAAAAGATCAGAGTTTAAAAATATAAGGTGAAAGAAGGAAATCTCTTTATAGAGAGCGGTAGCTAATTCGCTTTTGTTTAAAGGGATTTTTCATATGTAATAGAATAAATAAAATATGCTATTTTCATTATAAAAATTTTGTAAGAAAAGGGGGAGAAATGTAAGGGTTTGGATAGTCAAAAAAGAGATTTTGTAGGGAATACATAGAAAAAAACGGATTAAAAAGATTGAATTTTCAATTAAAAGGAAGGTGAGAGAATTGGAGCTCGTCATTATTTTATTAGCACTTAGTTTACTTATGTTTGTTGCTTATAGAGGTTTTTCAGTCATTTTATTTGCACCGATTTTTGCTCTGTTTGCGGTATTTTTAACAGAACCTAGTTTTGTGTTACCTTTCTTTTCGAATATTTTTATGGAGAAAATGGTAGGCTTTATTAAATTATATTTTCCAGTTTTTTTACTTGGTGCGATTTTTGGTAAAGTAGTAGAAATGTCTGGAATTGCAGATTCAATTGCGAAGACAATTATTGACGTGGTGGGTGAAAAGCGGACCATTTTGGCTATCGTTTTAATGGGAGCTGTTTTAACTTATAGTGGTGTCAGTGTTTATGTTGTTGTATTTGCAGTCTATCCATTTGCAGCAAAACTGTTTCGTCAAGCGAATATTCCGAAGCGTTTAATACCAGGAACGATCGTTCTTGGAGCTGTTACGTTTACGATGGATGCACTTCCAGGATCACCGCAAATTCAAAACGTAATTCCAACAACATTTTTTAAAACAGATATTTATGCAGCACCTATACTTGGTATTATTGGAGCAATTTTTGTCTTAACGTTAGGTTTGATCTATTTAGAGAGCAGGCGTAAGAAGGCAAAAGCAGCTGGAGAAGGGTATTTTGGTTTTGAAGATGGGAATTCTGAAATGGCAGCATCACTAGAGTTAGAGCAAAAGAATCATACTACTTTCCAAAGTATTGAAATTTCGAGGGCACAGCAAGTCGTTGCTTTTGTACCACTTATTTTAGTAGGGGTTATGAATAAGTTTTTTACGATGACAATCCCGAAGTGGTATCCGAATGGTTTTGATTTTTCTGCAATTGGAATGCAAGCATTTGGAAAGGTGGAGTTAAGTGCAGTAATTGGAATTTGGTCGGTAGAATTAGCACTTATCATTGGAATTATTACAACGCTTTTATTATATTGGAAGCGTGTTGTGACAGGGTTCCAAGCGGGATTGAATACAAGTATTGGAGGAGCGTTGCTGGCAACAATGAATACAGGAGCAGAATTTGGCTTTGGTGGCGTGATTGCAGCACTTCCTGGGTTTGCGATTATACGAGATAGTATTTCTGCAACGTTTACGAATCCACTCGTGAATGGAGCGGTGACAACGAATATTCTTGCTGGTATTACAGGTTCAGCTTCAGGGGGGATGGGCATTGTTTTAAGTGCGATGGGAGATAAATTTATTGCAGCAGCCGATCAATATAATATTCCGCTAGAGGTTATGCATCGCATTGTCTCAATGGCATCGGGAGGAATGGATACACTCCCGCATAACGGAGCAATTATTACAATTCTTACTGTTACAGGGTTAACACATAAACAATCGTATCGTGATATATTTGCTGTAACCATATTGAAAACGGTTGCGGTATTTTTAGTAATTGCTTTTTATACGTTTACAGGAATCTACTAATAAATTTATTAGTCTGGAAGGAAATAATTATTCGAAGTGGAATATTAAATTTGATAATTAATTGTAGTAGAAGGTTCACATTATAAAATATTTAGTAGGGAAAGAAGGGGTGGGTTACTTGCAAGAAATCGCGGAATTTCGTATGCCAAAAAACGTTTTGTATGGGAGAAATTCACTTGATAAATTAGGAGAACAAGCGATTAAATTAGGGAAAAAAGCGTTCATTATCAGTGATTCTATTATGAGAAAGCTTGGCTATATCGATGCGTGCGTGAAACTACTAAAAGTAAAAAAAATAGATGTTATTACTTATGAAAATGTAAATGCGGAACCAACTAATATTCATGTTTTGGAAGCGTTAACGATATGTACAGAATCAAAATGTGATTTTATTATTGGACTTGGTGGGGGCAGTTGTATTGATGCAGCAAAAGCTGTAGCAGTTTTGTTTACAAACGGGGGAGAGATTGGAGATTATGTTCAAACTCATGTAGAAGTAGAAAAGCAACCGTTACCTCTTATTGCAATTCCAACAACATCTGGTACAGGATCAGAAGTAACAAGTGTTGCTGTTATTACAAATACAAAAACAGATGTCAAAATGATGATGAAGCATTCAAACTTCACGCCACAAATAGCAATTATCGATCCATTATTAACACGTTCTGTTCCACCGAATATTACCGCAGCAACAGGTATTGATGCATTATGTCATGCGGTTGAAGCATATCTTTCTAGATTTTCGCAACCGCTTACAGATGTACTAGCGCTTGCAGCAATTGGAACGATTATGAAACATTTACGAATTGCCTATGAAAATGGAAAAAATATAGAAGCGAGAGAAGCAATGATGATTGCTTCCTTACAAGCTGGTATTGCTTTTTCAAATGCAACGGTCACTTTAGTTCATGGAATGTCACGGCCAATCGGAGCGCTGTTTCATGTACCTCATGGTATATCAAATGCGATGATATTACCAGTAGTTTTAGATTTTACAAAAGTTTGCTCAATCAAACGCCTTGCAGATATTGGGCGGATTATAAACCCAGACTTACATTCATTATCTGATGAAGAACTTGCTGATCATGCTATTTTTGAAATAAAGAAACTTTGTTTGGACCTACGTATTCCTAATCTTAGAGAGTATGGAATTGATCAGGTTGAATTTGAAAATGCTCTTTCAAAAATGGCGAAAGATGCACTAGCTAGTGGAAGTCCGAGTAATAATCCACGCATTCCTTCTTATCATGAGGTGAAAAAATTATATCGGATATGTTTTGACTATCAATATGAAAATTCTAGAGTTTCTTATTAAAATTCTGAATATTTTTTAAATATTTCCATGGAAATGAAAAGGGGGCAGGGGATGGAATTAGTAATTATTTTATTGGCTCTTTGCATGCTAATGTTTGTTGCATATCGTGGTTTTTCGGTTATATTATTTGCCCCAATTTGTGCGCTATTTGCAGTTTTATTAACAGAACCAAGTCACGTATTACCTTTCTTCTCTAATATTTTTATGGAAAAAATGGTTGGGTTTATTAAATTATATTTTCCTGTTTTCTTACTTGGAGCAATTTTCGGTAAAGTAGTAGAAATGTCAGGGATTGCGGAATCTATTGCAAAAACAATTATTCAGCTAGTTGGTGTTAAACGTTCTATGCTAGCAATTGTCTTAATGGGAGCTATATTAACGTATAGTGGTGTTAGTTTGTTTGTAGTTGCTTTTGCGGTATATCCATTTGCAGCTAATTTATTTCGCGAGGCGAATATTCCAAAACGATTAATACCAGGAACCATTGCTCTTGGAGCGATTACGTTTACAATGGATGCTCTTCCAGGAACACCACAAATTCAAAATGTCATCCCAACGACATTTTTTAAAACAGATATTTATGCAGCACCTTTTTTAGGGATTATCGGAGCAATCTTTGTATTCATTGTGGGGATGCTGTATTTAGAAAGAAGACGAAAAAAGGCAGAAGCAAGTGGCGAAGGATATTATGGATTTGGAGATGAAAATCCTGAAATGGCTGCCACAGCAGAAACAGAACAAAATATAAAACCAGCTATTCATGCAGCTGAAATTACACCACTTCGTCAAGTGCTGGCTTTCGTACCACTTATTTTAGTAGGAGTCATGAATAAAGTGTTCACAGTGTTAATTCCAACATGGTATCCAAAGGGTTTTGATTTTTCATCAATTGGATTAAACGCATTTGGTAAAGTAGAACTTTCTGGTGTACTCGGTGTATGGTCTGTGGAACTAGCACTTTTAATCGGAATTATCACAACGATAATTTTAAATTGGAAACGTTTATTTACAGGCTTTCAAGCTGGTTTAAATGCAAGTATTGGTGGCGCATTGCTTGCTGCTATGAATACTGGAGCAGAATATGGTTTTGGAGGAGTTATAGCCGCATTACCTGGTTTTAGTGTTATTCGAGATAGTATTTCTACAACGTTTACAAATCCGCTTGTAAATGGTGCAGTGACTACAAACGTCCTTGCCGGAATTACTGGATCAGCATCAGGAGGAATGGGAATCGCTTTAAGTGCGATGTCAGAGAAATATATTGCGGCAGCTGAACAATATAATATCCCATTTGAGGTCATGCATAGGGTTATTTCAATGGCGTCAGGAGGAATGGATACATTACCTCATAACGGAGCGGTTATTACATTATTAGCAGTAACAGGGTTAACACATAAGCAATCATATCGTGACATTTTTGCAATTACCATCATTAAAACATTAGCTGTCTTTGTGGTGATTGGTGTGTATAGCTTAACGGGAATTGTATAATAGATATTATATCTTGGATAAAACACGACCTTAAGTAAAAGTCGTGTTTTATTATGTGGAAAATATATAATAAAATTAGAAAAATAATCTATTAATTAAAATAAGGAGGATAACAATATTATGAAAATGATTGGACTTATCGGTGGAATGAGCTGGGAGTCATCGGCTGAATATTATCGGATAATAAATGAAGAAGTAAAAAAGAGATTAGGAGGATTACATTCGGCGAAATGCCTTTTATATAGTGTTGACTTTGCAGAGATTGAATATTATCAATCTGAAGGTGATTGGGAAAAGGCGGGGAAAGTACTAGGAGAAGCTGCATATTCTCTTGAGAAAGCTGGTGTAGACTTCATTGTTATTTGTACGAATACAATGCATAAAGTTATTAGTAATATTAAAGAGAAGGTGAGTATCCCTATTTTACATATTGCGGATGCAACAGCTATGGAAATAAAAAGACATGGAATTCGATCAGTTGGTTTACTTGGAACGAAATATACGATGGAACAAGATTTTTACAAATCTCGAATAGAAGAAAAGGGTATGAAAGTAATAATACCCAATGAAACAGATAGGGAAATAATAAATAGAATCATATATAACGAGTTATGTTTAGGAAAGGTTAATCAAACATCAAAAGATGCCTATAAGGAAATAATAAATCGCTTAGTACAAAATGGTGCAGAAGGAATTATATTAGGATGTACGGAAATAGGACTATTAGTAAAACAGGAAGATACCCAATTTCCTTTATTTGATACAGCTTTTATACATGCAGTTGAAGCTGTGAACATCTCTTTAGGTAGTTATTTTGATGTGGTGCAGAGAAAGTAATAATATAATTTTATTATGTAAACTAATGCGCTTTATAGATGGAAAACATTCAGAAAATATTTTATAATGTAAGTGGTTACAAAAAGGGGGAGTATGGATGTTTTCACTTCAGCCAATTGCTTTTGTACATAATGAAAGAAAAATGATAATAGATGATGAATGGGGAGATGTACAATCCCTTATTACATTAGTGGATTCATATTCAGAAGAGAGCATACAAGGAATTGAAGATTTTTCCCATATTGAAGTAATCTTTTATTTTCATAAGGTGAAAGATGAGCAGATTCAATATTCGGCTAGACATCCAAGAAATAATAAGAAATACCCCCAAATAGGTATTTTTGCACAGCGGGGTAAAAACCGTCCAAATCGATTGGGGGCGACAATTGCAAAAGTAGTAAGGCGAGAAGGGAAATCAATTGTAGTTGAAGGATTAGATGCAATTGATGGCACGCCTATATTGGATATAAAGCCTGTTATGAGAGAGTTTCTACCGAATGAAGATATTATACAACCTGAATGGGTAACGGATCTTATGAAGAAGTATTGGAAGGGGAGCGGAACAAAATGAAAATATATGAAGCAACAATTTCAGATTTAGAAGGATTAGCGGATGTGTTTAACAATTATCGTATGTTTTATAGACAAGAATCGAATGTAGAAGGAGCAAAAATATTTTTGCGTAATCGCATCGAACGAGAAGAATCGATTATTTTTGTAGCAGTAGAGGATGGAAAATACCTTGGATTTACCCAATTGTATCCTTCCTTTTCATCTATTTCTATGAAAGAGTTATGGATATTAAATGATCTTTTTGTACAAGAAGGTAAACGTGGAGCTGGCATTGGAAAGAAATTATTAGAAGCAGCTAAAACTTTCGCATTAGAGAACGGTGCGAAGGGATTAAAACTACAAACAGAAATAGACAATATATCAGCGCAACGATTATATGCTGAAAATGGTTATTTGAGAGATAATCGTTATTTTCATTATGAACTAACTTTTTAGACTTAGCAAAGCTAGTAAACGTATACATAAAAAAGTAGATTATATTTATATAATCTACTTTTTTAATCGTATTATTTATTTAGGACAAAGTGTATGTTGTAGAATCCATGTGACAGCATCTTTAAAATTTATTGCAATATAATTTGGTTTAATATCAGCCCATTTATCGCGATATGTGTATAAAGCATCATATCCAGCTCCTGTTTGAACTAATATCGTTGTTGCATGAACATTTGCACCCGCAACGATATCAGTCCAGCGATCACCGATGACAATACATTTTGTCAAATCAAGTTCATGTTTTTCTGCTGCTTGCAGAAGCATACCCGTACTTGGTTTTCGGCATTCACATCCATCCCCATGTCTATGAGGACAAAGGTATACGTCATCAAAACCGAATGCTTCTAGTTCTTGAATAAAATCTTCTATACTCGCTTTCCCATCAGCAATACCAGGCTGGTTTGTAAAGGAAAATAGTTTTATATTTTGCTCTTTTAATGCACGTAAGGCGTTTTGTGTAAATGGAAATAAGGTGAATTCACCAGGATAATGTACAGTGGTATCTCCGCCAATTGTTCCATCATGATCGATAAAGATTGCTTGAATGTTTGTCATCATACTAATTCCTTTCAGTTAGTAGATTAAAAATATTTTACAAATCGATATCCGTTTATCTCGTATCCTAATTTTTTATAGAATGGATGAGCTTCTTTTCTTTGTGTACCACTTACAAGCCATGTTCCAATGCAGTTATGCTTTTTGGCTAATTGTTCTGCGTAATTCATTAACATTTGGCCAATTCCTTATCGACGTGCTGTTGAATCAACGCTAATAATGGATATTTCCCCATATCGTGTCACGTCTTCTAAGTTCTCTCGTATACGAAATCCAAGAAATCCAAATATATGATCATCTTCTTCGTAAACATATAAGAAATCAAATGGGCTCATTTCAACAAATTGTAATCGGTTTTGCATATCTTCATGAGAAATAGAGGAGCCTTTTAATTCTTTTGTTAGTGAACATAGTGCTTCTATATCGTTCGCAGTCGCTTTTCGAATGTGAGATTCCATACTCTCAACTCCATCTGTAAATATAAATTAATAACTCCAAATGTTAAATATTCTGCCAAAACTTATTTTTTCCTGCTCTGTATATTAATATTTAACATATTAGATATACTATTTTAAAAGAAAATATGTTATGATTTTCCTGGGTCTTATTGTAAATAGAAAAGAGGGGAAATAATTTGTTACAAGTCAATATTCGCTCAGCAGGTTATGAAACAGGAGAAAAAACAATCCATGATGTAGCTTTTTCAATTGAAAAAGGTGAATTGGTTGCTCTTATCGGTGCCAATGGTGCGGGGAAAAGTACGATAATTAAATCAATGCTTGGCTTGCTTGCAAATATGGATGGTGAAATTACGTTTGGTGAAAAGAGAAATCCATATGCATATGTACCAGAACATCCGACTTATTATGATTATTTAACTTTATGGGAGCACATTGAATTGTTAATGGCTGCACGTGGGTGTGAAGTAGGGAGCTGGGAGGAACGTGCACGGGAGTTTTTACATACATTTCGAATGGAAAAGCATAAACATGAATACTTATCAAAGTTTTCAAAAGGTATGAAACAAAAATCGATGTTGATTTTGGCGTTTTTAACGGAACCGGACTTTTATATTATTGATGAACCTTTTATTGGATTAGATCCAGTAGCAACGAGGGAGTTTTTGAATTTCTTACATAAAGAGAAAGAACGCGGGGCAGGGATTTTACTTTGTACCCATGTACTAGATACAGCGGAAAGAATTTGTGAAAGATTTTTATTGATTTCAAACGGGACATTAGTAGCAAATGGTAATTTACAAGCGATTCAATCATTAGCAGAAATGTCAAACAGTCCATTACTAGATTGTTTTGATGCAATCGTAAGGCGGGAACAACATGATGAAACAACAGTTTTATAGAAGGTTACGTCATGAACTAAAAAGAAAATGGAAGGCGATTCGTTCTGTAACCGATTGGACAATCGCATTATATTTTATCGTTCCAGCACTTATATTTAGCGGGCTGTACTATCGTTCGTTATGGATAAGAGAATTATCTGTGGAAGAACCGGCTTATTTTTTATTAGGTTTGTTTATATTTTCCTTTGTTACATATTCAAGAGGAACGCGTTCGTTTTTTGAGCAAGCAGATAGCCTGTTTTTAATTCAACATCCAGCTCATATGCAAAAGTTAATGAAATATGGCAGGGTATATACATGTATTCGAATAAGTATAACAAATATTATTGTAACGATCATTATGTTACCTATATTGGTTAAGAGTATGGATGCATCCCTTTTACAAGTTGTATTATTTTGGTTATCCTTTACCGTTTTTCGGTGTGTGTTATCGTTATTGGTAAGATATATGGATGTGCGTGGAGGTAAACGCTGGATATTATGGATTGTAAAGATTATTGTATTTTTTATGAGTTTTATTTGCTTGGGAAGTGGAGTGTTTTTAGGTTTTCAGCATCCAGTATATGCAATGCTATTTATTATTGTATTGATTGGAATTAGTTTGATATTAATAAAAGAAAAAATGAATTATAAGCGTTTCTTTTTTAAAGAAGTTGAAAAAGAAAAGGAAGAAGGAATGCGCTGGACGATGGAAATTATGCATTTCAGTGGTCAAACAACAAAGCCAAGTAATAATGCGAGACCATGGTTGTTTCCACGTTCTAAGCATATATTGGGAAAGAAATCTGATTCACGTATTATTGAATTGTTTTTCAAGGAGTATTTTCGATCAGGTGCTTCTCTAAGTTTTTATATAAAAATTATTTTTTTGAGTGCAACATCTATAAAAGTAACACCGTGGTGGATTGCACTTATTATTGTTGTATTTTCGGGTGTTGCTATTGCACGTTATTCAGGAGATCAATGGAATGAGTTTGCGAAAAAAATGTTTCTTCAGTTATATTGTGAACAAGGGAAGTTATTATTGTTAAAAGGAAGGGCCACGATGGGCTTGTTTATTCCGGCTGTTTTCATTTATGGAATAGTTCTTCTGGCACAATTTTATTTATTACCAGCTATTGTTATAGGTATCCTGTTATTAATAGTAATAGGATGGATCGTATTTTTACCATAGAAAAAGAGCCGGAATGGCCATAGCCATCAACTTAAGAAAATGAATAAAATAATAAAATTAGGGCACCCTTTCATGCAGTACTGCATGAAAGGGTGTTTTAATTTATGTCTACAAACAACAACATATTAGTTGAGGAATTACACATACTGGGTGAAGAATTTCGAAATAAATTTTCTATCCATCACTTACAAGAACTTGCGTATCAAACAGGTATGATCCAACGAAAACGAAAATTTCAGGCACAAGACCTTGTATCACTCTGTGTATTTTTGGGGCAAACAATCAGTTCTGAGTCTTTAGTTAGTCTCTGCACAAAATTAAATGAAGCCACAGGAACTTGTATCTCTGCCGAAGCGCTCAATAAGCGTTGGAACGCGCGGACTGTAGCATTCCTTAAAAAGTTATTTCTGTATGCCTTCCGGCAAAAAGTTTGTTCCGCCACATCATTATCCAGTCGCTTTACACGGATCCGTATTTTAGATTCGACATCCTTTCAACTACCTTCTTCCTATGCCGAAATTTATAAAGGCTTTGGGGGTGGAGGTTCTGAGGCTGGTGTGAAGATTCAATTGGAATATGAGCTACTTTCAGGAGAATTTCTAGGCATGATGGTAGACCACGCTACTAGCAACGACGCAAAATATGGGCAAGAACGCACCAAGACCTTACAAGCTGGCGATCTTGTACTTCGTGATCTTGGGTATCATGATATTGGTGATTTAGAGAATATCTCACTGCGCGAGGCTTACTATATATCTAGAATTCGGTGGAACACGCAAGTGTACCAAAAGGGTGAAGATGGGAAATGGATTCTATTACATATAGAAACCTTAACGAAGAACTTACAAGAAGGAGAGACGCTAGAATTGCCAGAGGTATATATCGGATTGAAGTCCAAGCATCGAACTAGACTCATCTTATACCGTTTAACACAAAATGAATGGGATAAACGCTTGGTACATCATAAAAAAATGAAGAAGAAGATGCCTAAAGCTGCAAGCCGGATAAACTTATTAGTTACCAACACTCCTTCAGAAATATTGCCAGCCACAGAAGTTTACGCTTTTTATTCCTTACGATGGCAAGTAGAAATTGTATTCAAAACATGGAAATCTATATTTAGCATTCATGTAAACAAACGAATGAAACTAGAACGGTTTCAATGTCACTTATATGGCCAACTCTTGCGATTATGTCTAGTCGCAAGCACGACCTATCAAATGCGGAGACTTTTATGGGAGAAACATAGAAAAGAAATGAGTGAGCTTAAGTGCGCTTATATGGTGCAAATCTATCTAAAAAAAATACACACCACACTTTTTTGTACTTTCCAACATCCTGTTTCAGTGCTTAGCAGGCTCTTTCAAGATATTAGTAAGAATGGGAAAAAAGCGCGGCGGTACCGAAAAATAACGCCGTTTGAAATCCTAGGCTTAATAGAGATATCAACGGAGCAACTTCCAGTGGCTTCATAAAATATGAACCAAGGGAAGTTCTATTTGAGTATGCCCAAAATACAGGATTTTACTCAAAGATTGTAAAAAAAGTGTCTCCGATGCCTTTGGCATCGGAGACACTTTTTTAAAATTGATGGCAATGGCCGGAATGGCTCTTTTTTAGTCTGTAATGGACTGATAAATAAAATATAAGAGAACAAAAATGCTCACGACGGAGTACATGACATCTAGAGTCATTAAAAATCCTCCTCACTATTGTTGTACTTATATTATATGAAATCTTACTATTTCATATTCAAATGAAAAAAATATGAAAGTTAATAAATTTGTAAAGTGCAAAAATTAGCATCATTTTGTATAATAGAAGAAACAACGGTTATAAAAATATAAGTAGTGAAAGAGGAGGGAATAAAAAAATGCCAAATTGGTTTAGAAAGACGTTAGTCGCATTAATTACTGTATTTACATTTGGCTTAGTGACGCCTCCTTCTATTTTGCTTGATAATGCAAAAGCGGACAAGCCTACAAGGCAACAAAATTTGGAGCAGCCGTCCTATACATATGAAGAAGATCGTGAGAGGTTAACCACAGACACCTTTATCACTTATGCGATGCAAGAGGCTGAAAAACAATCCATGCAAAAGTTCGGTTCTAAAATTGGACCTGTGATTGAAGATGAGTTTAAAGATATTATTTTACCTAAAATTGAAGAGGCAATCGCAGAACTTGCGACAGATGTACCAGAAGAAACTTTACAATCATTAGCAATTTCACAGAAACCAACAGGTGGCAATAATGAAAAGATTTTTCATGTATATGATACAAAAACAGGAAACGATTTACTGCGTTTTCATGTAAGACGTGATCATCCACCGCAAGATGGATATTATTTTAATTTCCATTACCATCGCTTTGATGATGGTTATACAGCGCATCATGAACTAGGGGATATTTATTGGAATACAAATATGCCGCCGAAATGGCTGTCTTAATGAAAAAGAACAAGGGTAATGACCTTGTTCTTTTTTTGTTTTATAGATGTGAAAATTTAAAGGTAAAGAGGATCTTAATAGCGAGGGGAGTGCCTACTCATAAAGCCGAGGGATACTTTGGTGTTCGTAGGAATCCCCCACTTCAAACAGTTTGTTAGAATGTTAAGTGGGGGGAGTTCAAGACTGAATGAGTTTGCAGTAGAAGTTGCTTATACGCTTAATGTGGAAATGTGATGGAGGCCCGTATAATTAATAATAGAGAGAAGCTATGCATCCCTCTATATAGTTCATATTATTTATTATATGTTTATTTCATTTTCGTAAATGTAAGAGGCTGTGTACTTAACATAGCTGGTACATGTAATTGGATTGTTTGGAATTGCCCTTTTATATCCATCTCATAAGCAAGCAACACCTTCATTTCTATTTGGAATAAGTCTAAAGTTGCAGAGAACATATCATAGTGATGATGCTGTAGTGGGACTTTCATCTCTGTAAATTGTACATATAATTCTTCATTTTGTTTATATACTTCTAGTGTCCCGTAAGCCGGGTGTTCAAAGGTTCCGCTGTAGTCTTCTAATGCATGAGAAGGTGCAGTCTCTTTTATTTGCTCTGGAAGTGATTGATTTACCTCTTTCATCATTTCTTTCAACTTATCAGTGTCTTCTATAGCGCGCTTATGCCAATCAATTGTTTTTAATCCGAGGAGTTCGTCATAGATTTGATTTGCGAGATAACTAGGGAGTAATGTACTTCCCGAGTTCGTTAATATGACAAGACCTATATTTTCTTTTGGAATAAACGAGACGAGTGCCGTAAAACCATCAATATTTCCGCCGTGATGAATCACTTTATAGCCACGGTAAGAACTAATAAACCAACCAAGACCGTAACTATTTACTGGTGATTCAGGAGGAGATAAAAGTGGTTGATCAGGAATTGTATTGTGCGGTGTATACATTTGTTCTAGTAATTCAGAAGATAGTAATTCATGATCTCCTGTTTTTCCTTGATTAAGATGGAACAGTACCCAATTCGCCATATCTTCAATTGTGGAATTGATGCATCCAGCAGCTCCTACTGTATCGATATTACGGAATGGTACCTCTTTTATTTCTCCGTCTTTCTCAACGTAAGGCAATGCATAGTCATTCGTATTTTGTGAGTCTGTAATAGAGAAATTCGTTTGTTCCATTTGAAGTGGTTCTAAAATATGTTCTGTTACGTATTGTTCCCATGTTTGATTTGTAATGCTTTCTACAAGATAGCTGATTGTTGCATACATTAAGTTGTTATATAAAAAAGCAGTGCGAAATGGTGCATCGAGTGATAAATGCTTTATTTTTTCAACGATATCTTTTCGGGTTAGGGAAGAGTTGTACCAAAGTGCATCATGACGACTTACACCAGAGCGGTGGGAGGCTAAATCTCGTGCTGTAATTTGTGAGCTTGCAAATACATCGGATAAAGAGAACGTAGGAATATAAGATTGAACAGGAGCATCCCAATCAAACTTTTTTTGCTTTGCTAATAAACTTAGAGAAAATGTACCGAACGCTTTAGTAGCAGAGCCGATTGCGAAGCGTGTTTGTGGTGTAACAGCTTCTTTTTTTTCTACATTACGATAGCCAAACCCTTCTGAAATAATAACTTTCCCATCTTTTATAATCGCTACAGCAGCTCCTGGAACATTTAAATCTGTCATCATTTTTTCAATTGTTGTTTGTATCGTGCTAATAACAGGAGTTTCAATTTGAGACATTTTTCTAACCTCCAAATATTATTTTATACTTCCGCACTATAGTTTCTTTGGTAAGGAGTGAAATCCCTCTTAAAAGATGAAAAGTTAAGAATTTTGTAAGATTCATTAAAATTGATATTCCGTATTAGATTTCAGTTAATACTTACTATATTGAAATGTTTTTTATCTATCTTACTGAGAGTTTTGCATGCAGAAATATTTTTTGTATGATAAACTCCATATAGGAAATAGATGTGAAAGAGGGTTTTTCTTACATATGAAACATGCTGAATATGAATACTTAAATTTGTGCCGCCATGTGATGGAACATGGTACCAAAAAAGAAGATCGTACAGGAACAGGGACTGTATCTGTATTTGGATATCAAATGCGTTTTGATCTAAGTAAAGGGTTCCCTTTACTAACGACAAAACGTGTGCCATTCCGCTTAGTAGCTAGTGAACTTCTTTGGTTTATGAAAGGCGATACAAACATTCGTTATTTACTTCAAAATAACAATAATATTTGGAATGAATGGGCGTTTAAAAGTTGGGTGGAAAGCGATGCGTATGAAGGACCGGATATGACGGATTTTGGACTTCGTTCTCAGCAAGATGAAGAATTTAAAGCACAATATGACGAGCAAATGGAAGTCTTTAAAAAGAATGTACTAGAAGATGATAATTTTGCAAATCAATATGGTTATTTAGGAGACGTGTACGGGAAGCAATGGCGTGCATGGAAAACAACAGCTGGTGAGACAATTGATCAGTTAAAAGATGTCATTGAAATGATTAAGAAAACACCAGATTCCCGCCGTCTTCTTGTTTCTGCTTGGAACCCTGAAGATGTACCAAGTATGGCGCTTCCGCCTTGTCATACGTTATTCCAATTTTACGTAGCAGACGGAAAACTATCATGTCAGTTGTATCAACGAAGTGGTGATATTTTTCTTGGCATTCCATTTAATATTGCAAGTTATTCGTTGTTAACACATTTAATCGCGCATGAATGTGGTTTAGAGGTAGGAGAGTTTGTTCATACGATTGGAGATGCGCATATTTACACAAATCATTTTGAGCAAGTGGAAAAACAATTAACGCGTGAACCACGTCTGTTTCCAACGCTAAAATTAAATCCAGATGTAAAATCTGTTTTTGACTTTGAAATGGAGGATTTAACGCTAGAAGGTTACGATCCACATCCTGGAATTAAAGCGCCTGTTGCAGTGTAAACACAAAAGGAGATGAAAATATGATTATTTCATTTATGGTCGCAATGGATGAAAATAAAGTCATCGGTAAGGATAATAAATTGCCGTGGCATTTGCCAAGTGAATTGCAATATGTTAAGAAGACAACAATGGGACACTCACTTATAATGGGAAGAAAAAATTATGAAGCGATCGGAAGACCACTTCCAGGAAGACGGAATATTATCGTAACGCGTAACGGCGATTATCATGTAGAAGGTTGTGAAATTGCGCATTCTGTAGAAGAGGTTTTTGAGCTTTGTAAAGATGAAGAAGAAATTTTCATTTTTGGTGGAGCGCAAATTTACGAATTATTTTTACCGTATGTAAACAAACTTTATATCACGAAGATTCATCATTCATTTGGGGGGGACACATTCTTCCCAGAAATGAATATGAAAGAGTGGAAAGAAGTTTTTGTAGAAAAAGGCGTTACGGATGAAAAGAATCCGTATACATACTACTATCACATATATGAAAAACAACAATAATTATAAAAAGATTGATGTGGATATTCACATCAATCTTTTTATTTGGATAACAAGATAAAACTTTATGAATAAACTTTTTTTGGTGATATAATGGTAGAGGTTGCAAGTTTGAGTAGCCAGAAAAATCCATAAAAGAAAGATTTAAGTTTATTATTTTTTTACTTAGTTAAAGGAGGAGAATCAGTTGAAAAAACTATGGGGATTACTTTTTCTTTGCTTCACACTCATACTAGTAGGATGCGGTAAAGAAGAAAAGCCAGCGCAGGCATTTGATACATATGCAAAAGCATGGAATCAGCAAAAATTTGCAGATATGTATGAGCAATTATCAGAAAATGCAAAAAAAAGTATTTCAAAAAAAGATTTCACTGAGAAATATGAAAAGATTTATGCAGGTATTGAAGTTAAGAATCTAAAGGTAGAAACAGGAAAAGTAAAAGAGGATAAAGAAGATAAAGGTCCAGTTCCTTTTAAAGTAAGTATGGATACAGTTGGTGGGAAAATTTCCTTTTCACATGAAGCAAAGCTTGTGAAAGAGAAAGATGGAGATAAAGAATCTTGGAAAATAGATTGGACTCCAGATTTTATTTTCCCAGAGATGACAAAAGACAGTAAAATACGTATGCAAACGTTTCAAGCGAAGCGCGGAGAAATATATGATCGTAATGAAAAAGGTCTTGTAACAAATGGTACGGCATCTGAAATTGGAATTATTCCAGGGCAATTAGGAGAAACAGCATCACAAACGAAAGAAACAGTAGCGAAACTACTCAATATGTCTGTAGAAGAAATTGATCAAAAGCTTGCGGCTAAATGGGTGAAACCAGATTATTTTGTACCAATCGGCATTTTACAAGAAGGTGCAACGCAAAATGATTATATTGACTTGCCAGGAGTTTCATCGCGTCCGGTAAAAGTTCGTACATATCCATTAGGAGAAGCAGCAGCACACTTAACGGGTTATATGGGGAAAGTAAATGCGGAAGATTTAAAAACGCTTGAGAAAAAAGGTTATAAAGCAGATGATCCAGTTGGGAAAGCAGGTTTAGAACAAGTATTTGAAGAGAAATTACGCGGCGAAAAAGGTGGCCGTGTCTTTATGGAAGATGCACAAGGAAAAGAAATAAAAGATTTAGCAAAAAAAGAAGCAAAAGATGGGGAAAATATTACTTTAACAATTGATAGTACAGTTCAAGAAAAAATCTTTAACGAAATGAAGGGAGAAGCTGGTTCAAGTGCAGCAATTAATCCACAAACCGGTGAAACAATTGCGCTTGTAAGTAGCCCTGCATGCAACCCGAATGTATTGGTAAGAGGTGCATCAAAAGTACAACGTGAAGCGTGGAATAATGATCCGAAAAAGCCAATGACAAATCGCTTTACACAAGCATCCGCACCAGGGTCTGTATTTAAAGCAATCACAGGTGCAATCGGTCTTGAAACAAAAACAATTGATCCAAAAGAGGAATTGAAAATTGAAGGATTACAATGGACGAAAGATTCTTCATGGGGAAATTATTATGTAACACGTGTAAAAGATGCAAGTCCAATTGATTTTGATAAAGCGATGAAGTTTTCTGATAACATTTACTTTGCACAAGAAGCAATCAAAATCGGCAAAGATAAATTTATGAGTGAAGCAAAGAAATTCGGATTCGATGAAAAATTACCAATTGAATATCCATTCCCGGTTTCAAAAATTGCAAAAGATGGTATTAAAAATGATATTCAAATGGCTGATACAGGATATGGCCAAGGAGAAGTATTAATGACGCCTCTTCATTTAGCATTAACATATGCACCAATTGTAAATGAAGGAAACATTCCAACTCCTCATCTGATTAAAGAGGAGAAGCAAGCTAAACCTTGGAAAGAAAATGTGATTTCTAAAGAAAATCGAGACATTTTAAAAAATGCGTTAACAAAAGTAATTAATGATGAAGATGGTACAGGGAAAATTGCTAAAATAGACGGAATGACTCTTGCTGGAAAAACAGGAACAGCAGAACTGAAAGCATCAAAAGAAGCTGATGGGAAAGAACTTGGATGGTTTGCTGCTTTTGATGTAAATGAACCAAGTATGATTGTTACAATGATGATTGAAGATGTAAAAGGTCGAGGTGGAAGTAATGTACCTGGCGAAAAAGTGAAACATGTTTTTCAAAAGTAATGCATAAGAAAAGCTAGCTCTTAAAAAAGAGCTAGCTTTTTTGTACAAGTTAAATAATGAAATGTGAATATTTTATGAAAAAGACGGATGGTTTATTTATTTACGAAAAAAAAGCAGCTATTTTTTATTGACAGAAAAAGAATGTTTTTGTATTATACTTACATAAGGTAAGTAATTTACTTTTTAATTAAAAATCTCAAATTAAAGGTAATTATTGAGGGAGAGAATAAAAATGACAAAAGTACTATTTATTACAGCAAATCCAAATTCAGTAGAAGCATCATTCGGTATGGCAGTAGGAGAAGCTTTCATTGAAGCGTATAAAAATGAACACCCACAAGATGAAGTGAAAACAATTGATTTATTTAACACAAATGTACCAGCACTTGATGCTGAAGTATTTGCAGCTTGGGGCAGATTTGCAGCAGGTAAAGGCTTTGAAACGTTAAGCGAAAGCCAACAAGAAAAAATTACAGCTATGAACACAAACTTAGAAACATTTATGAATGCCGATCGTTATGTATTTGTAACGCCAATGTGGAACTTCAGCTATCCACCAGTAGTAAAAGCATACTTAGATAATTTATCTATTGCAGGTAAAACATTTAAATATACTGAAAACGGACCAGTTGGTTTATTAGAAGGTAAAAAAGCACTTCATATTCAAGCTACAGGCGGTGTTTACTCTGAAGGCCCATATGCAGCAATGGACTTCGGTCGTAACCACTTAAATGCAGTATTAGGATTTATGGGTGTATCTGATGTAGAATATCTTGCAGTTGAAGGTATGAATGCAAATCCTGAAAAAGCACCAGAAATTAAAGAAGCAGCAATTACAAATGCGCGTGAATTAGCAAAACGTTTCTAATATAGAAAACTCAAAAATGTCCAAACGCTTGTCGTTTGGACATTTTTTCTTCTTTTTCCTTCGTTTGTCTAGTATAATGAATGACGGAATGAGAATAGGTGGGGGTTCTATATGATTCAGACGTTTTTTAAGATCTTTTATTTAATTTTAATTGTAATTGGTATTACACCGAGGTTATGGCGTATAAAGCGTAAAGCACACGCAATGTCGCCGCAAGAGAAAAATCGCCTCGTGTATAAAACAACAAACTGGTTTGGTAAGAAGATGGTTCGTGTAGCCGGATCCACTGTACAAGTAAATGGACTTGAAAATGTACCGAAAGATAAGCCAGTACTTGTTGTAAGTAATCATCAAAGTAATATGGATATTCCAGTTTTACTTGGGTACTTAAATAAACCAATCGGATTTGTTTCAAAAGCAGAAATTAAGAAATTTCCGCTTGTACCAACTTGGATGGAATTGATGAATTGTGTATTTATGGATCGCAGTGATCGTCGTCAGTCTCTTCAAGCCATTAAAGATGGAATTGAACTTTTAAAGAATGGTCATTCTATTGTGATTTTCCCAGAAGGAACGCGCAGTAAAGGCGGTGAAATGGGAGATTTTAAAGCAGGTAGTTTTCATCTTGCGGTAAAATCTGGTGTCGCAATTTTGCCAGTAACACTAGATGGAACATATAAGATGTTTGAAGAAAATGGAAACCGAATGAAGCCTGCGCAGGCAACAGTAACCATTTCTAAACCAATTACACCTGAGCAATACGCAGGTATGGATGTAAAAGAATTAACGCAGTATACGAAAGATATTATTGCAGCTCAATTACATAAGTAATAAAAAAGTCTCAGCTTGAAAAAGCTGAGACTTTTTATGCAACAGGCAATACATAAAACAATACGCAGAAAAACATCATTGTGCTACCACCTAATACAAAAAGATGCCAAATCGCATGATTGAAGGGCAATTTTTCCCAAAGAAAGAATATTGCTCCTACTGAATATAAAATCCCACCGATTAATAATAGTGAAAATCCGTGCCCAGTTAAATTTTCATAAAGTGGTTTGATAGCGACAATAATGAGCCAGCCCATAATGATGTAGCATAGTGTGGACATTTTAATAAAACGACGTACAAAGAAAATTTTGAAAATAATCCCACCGATAGCAAGCGTCCAAATAATTGCAAGTAATGTCCAGCCAAGTGGGCCACGCAGTGTGATAAGTAAAAACGGTGTATATGTGCCGGCGATTAATAGATAAATAGCAGAGTGATCTAAAATTGTAAACAATTTTTCTACTTTTGGATGATGGATGCTATGTAACAGTGTAGAAAATAAATATAGTAGAAACATGCTTACACCGTAAACAGTAAATCCAACAACAGCAGAAGCTGTGCCATGCTTTGAGGCATGAATAATTAATATAATTAACGCAGGGATACTTAAAATGGCACCGATACCATGGGTAATCGCATTGGCAATTTCCTCTTTTACAAATCTTGTCATCTGTGTTACTTTTTGAGTCATGATTCGATTCCTTTCATGTTTGATGAAATATGTTGTAATTTCTTTTACCATATCATATACACAAGAAATAGAAAATGAAATTTGTTTAAGAGATTATATTTTCGAATTTTTTTGATAAAAGACATTGGATGCGTTGACGTTTACAAACTTTTTTGACAAAATAAAATTAAGTGAGATTAAGGGGGAAGTCATATGCCAAATATTGGGGTTCCAGGTTTAATATTAATTTTAGTACTCGCTTTAATTATTTTTGGTCCAAAAAAGTTACCTGAAATTGGACGAGCATTTGGAGAAACATTAAAAGAGTTCAAAAAGTCTGCGAAGGGTTTGCATGATGACACGGAAGAAAAGAAATAAATTTTACTAAGTTACTTTGTTTCTATGGTATATAGTGAGTGGGGAATGTGGTGATAGAGTGGACAATCAAGAAATGAGTGTCATAGAGCATCTTGGTGAGTTAAGAAAGCGACTCATTATAACAGCGCTGACGTTTCTAATTTTTACTGTCATTGGCTTTTCGTTTACGAAAGAAATATATAATTTTATTGTAAAAGATTTAAATATGAAATTAACTGTTTTAGGCCCGAGTGATATTTTATGGATTTACTTTGTGATAGCGGCTGTTTTTTCGATCGTATGTACAATACCAATTGCCGCACTACAAATTTGGTTGTTTGTCAAACCAGCATTACACCAACATGAGCGCAAAATGACGATTCTTTATATACCGGCATTATTTTTATTGTTTATTGGCGGGCTTTGTTTTGGTTATTTTCTAATTTTACCATTTGTTTTACAATTTTTAATGAGTCTCGGTGATGATATGTTTCAAACGATGTTTACGACGGAAAAGTATTTTTCATTTGTAATGAATATGACTGTACCGTTTGCCGTGATTTTTGAACTTCCCGTCGTTGCGATGTTTTTAACAAGCATAGGTGTTCTCAATCCGATAGCACTTCAAAAAGTGAGAAGGTATGCGTATTTTATTTTAATTGTCATCGCTATTTGTATCACACCACCAGACTTTATTTCTGATTTTTCAGTAGCGGTACCTCTTCTTGTAATTTATGAATTAAGTATTACAGCATCAAAGTTTGTTTATAAGCGGAAAATAAAGCGAGAAACGAATACAGAATCAAAAAGTGCCTCATTATAAAGGCACTTTTTTAATTTATTTGTTATACTATACTTGTAAATGTATACAATATAAAGAAGAAAAAAATTATAGAATCTCCGAAATTTAGACAAACTTTTCACCATTGCAAGTTTATACTAAAGTTATAAATCCAATAAAAAAGAGGATTGATATCGTGATTATGAAAAGTTTTTATTTCACTCATTCAACAGGGAATTGTATCAAAATATTTGAAATTCCCGTCTTGCAAGCACAGCATCCGTTAGCATTTCTAATTCAGTCACGTCTCCAACTATTTATTGCTAAAATTCAAAAACAAAAACAACCGAGATTTTCATACTCTTTTCGTGAATATTTACAAAGTTGCTTAAAGTGGAATGATTATTCGAATGTGTATCAAACAAATTCACTTGAAAAAAATGCATAATCTAAAATAGAGACAGGGCAAATGTGCTCTGTCGTTTTCTTTTTGGCATAAAAACCAAAGAATTTTGTCGAAAATCAGCTCAAACTGTTGAAAGCATAGTGAATGCTAGTATAATAACAAGAAGAGCGTATTGGAAAGGGAAGAAGTATAATATGCAAAAAATTAAAATTGTAACAGATTCAACGGCAGATTTCTCATCAGATGTGATTGAGAAATATGATATTCATGTTATCCCATTATCTATTTCTGTGAATGGACAAACATACTTAGATAGAGTAAATTTACAACCAGATGAATTTATTGAAGAAATGGCAAAATCAGAAGAATTACCAAAGACATCACAACCTGCTCTGGGATCATTTGTAGAGATGTATGACAAGCTAGGAGAAGATGGTAGTCAGGTACTTTCTATTCATATGACAAGTGGAATGAGTGGTACAGTTGCAACTGCAAATAGTGCTGCATCAATGACGGAAACAAAAGTTACGGTTGTTGACTCTCAATTTATTAGTCATGCTTTAGCGTATCAAGTAATTGAAGCTGCAAAAATGGCACAAGAAGAACGCTCGTTAGAAGATATTTTAAATCGTCTTGATGAAGTAAGAAAAAATACTCGTTTGTATGTAGTTGTGGATACGTTAGAAAATCTAGTAAAAGGTGGACGTATCGGAAAAGGAAAAGCATTTATTGGTTCATTATTAAATATTAAACCGATTGCTAACCTTGAAGGTGGTGTATATAACCCTGTAACAAAAGTGCGTAGCCAAGGACAAATCGTAAAAACATTGGTAAAATTATTTGAGCAAAATACAGCTGGGAAAGTGGTAAAAGCAGTAGCGATTCCACATGCAAAAGCAATTCCGTTAGCAGAAAGCGTAAAAGCAGCTGTTGAAAAAGTTAGCGGATTCGCACAATCAGAAATTTTTTATACAACTCCAGTTATAAGTACTCATACAGGACCAGGAGCAATTGGTTTTATGTATTTAGCAGAGTAAAAAAAGCTACTTGAATGTCTCATTCAAGTAGCTTTTTTTACTAATATAGAAAATATGAGATGAGAAGAGTAATAAAGGCGCTTCCGCTAATGATGCAACGTGTTTGTAAGTATTTTTCCATAAAAACACCTTTTTCATGTTTCTTTACCTTAATAGATGGGGGACGGCTGCACGTAAAAGTCCGATTGGTGAGAGTCAATAATCAGTGGTGGATGAAGAAACCTACCACTGATTAAACCTTCACTTTATATAAATGTATTTTACAAGAGGTTTGTTATACATGAAAATGCTCTAAAGTTTGCTCATGCTCTTCTTTCTCATTGGTTGATGGGGAAGAAATATAAGTCTGACCAAGAAACAATACGTGAAGTTGTTCCCAGGGTAGCATACGTAAATTCCAATTATTACGAAGTCGTGTAATCGCCTCTCTAGGTGTCTCATCAGCGAGTGCAAATGTACCATAATGCATGGGGATGAAATGTGTTGCTTTTACATCTAAAAAGGCTTGCACTGCTTCTTCGGGAGAAACATGTGATACTTTCATAAACCATTCTGGCTCATAAGCACCAATGGGTATTAAGGCAATATCAATAGAAAATCGAGATCCAATTTCTTTAAATCCTCGGAAATAGCCACTATCCCCACAAAAATAAATTGTTTCATCTGTTGTTCCGTTATCGATAACCCACCCACCCCAGTGAGAAGTATTCATATCGAACAATGATCTTCTTGTCCAGTGCTGCGCTGGGACGAAGTGAAAGTCGACATCATCAATTTTTGTAGATTCCCACCAATTATATTCTTCTACGCGCATAAATTTTTTTCTTGTAAATAGTTTTTTTAATCCAGTAGGTACTAAGTAGAGAACGTCCGAATTTAATTGACGAAGTGTAGCAAAATCTAAATGATCATAATGGCCGTGTGAAATAAGGACAATATCAATTTTAGGTAACTCTTGTAATGTAAGACCGGGATTTGTTAGCTTTGGCACAAGCTTTATTTTTTTGGACCATACTGGATCTGTTAAAATGTTGAGCCCGTTCGTTTGTATAAGGAATGTCGAGTGACCTATCCATGTAATCGTTGTTTTTTCAGTATTTGTTCGTAAAAATTGAGCATGCTTGACAGGTGATTGTTCTACTAGATAAGAGAAATCTTTCTTGCCTTGTTTTCGTTCTTTACGCCAACGTAAAAACGAACGAATTGTTTTTTTTGTACTAATATTATCTATGTTTTCATAGCGTTTTACCATGAACATCACCTCATTTAAAATCTTTGTAGTTGTATTGTATCGAAATCTTGTAAAGGAAAAAAGTGAGAAAAATTGATAAACGGTTAAAAAAATGTAAAAAATAGCGTGGTCATCTTTACAAAATAAAAAACTAATTGTTATGTAAAGAGATGGGAAGGAGATAATATTAGTAAACAATGAAACAGTTGTCTAGTAATTCGCTCAAAAATCGGAAGTAACATACCTAAATTCGTACGATTTCGTGAACAAATGGGATAAACAATTTTCTCATAGTGTTTACTTTTGTTATGATAAACATGTCATACATAAATTAAAGAAAGAGAAGAGAGGTTTGAAAATGAAGCGTTATCAAAAGTTGATTGGTCTCATAGTTGTTTTTTGCTTCTTTATACTTGCAGGATGCGGCTCAGGGTCAAAACTCCGTAAACCATTAAATTGGGATTTAGAAACTTTTCAATACATAAATCAAGATGGTAAACAGTTTGGAACAAAAGATTTAAAAGGGAAAGTATGGGTAGCTGATTTTATGTTTACAAATTGCCAAACGGTTTGTCCTCCGATGACTGCAAATATGGCTAAATTACAAAAGATGGCAAAAGAGAGAAAGTTAGATGTTCAGTTCGTTTCGTTTAGTGTAGATCCTGAACTTGATAAACCAGAGAATTTGAAAGCTTTTATACAAAAATTCACAGAGGATACAAGTAATTGGAACTTGTTAACTGGTTACTCATTGGAAGATATCACGAAATTTTCAAAGGATAATTTCCAATCGCTTGTAGATAAACCAGAGAATGGGCAAGTTATCCACGGCACATCGTTTTTCCTAGTCGATCAAGAAGGCAAGGTAATGAAAAAGTATAATGGAATTAGTAAAACACCGTATGAGGACATTTTACGTGATATGGAGCGACTCTTGAAATAAAAGAAGGATGCTGAGCATCCTTCTTTTTTGTATATGGAAAATATATATAACGATTAATCTATGGATAAAATATCGTGCTGTTGCGGGATTTTTGGAGCACGTATTTCTAAAATGCCATTTTGATAAGAAGCTTTTGCACCTTTTTTCTTAATTAAATATGGAAGTTTAATCATGCGAGAAGCTCCTGACATGGATCGTTCACGGCGATAGTAATTATGTGAAACTTCATCTTGTATTTCTTCTGTAATATCTTCTGTAACAGAGATTTTTAAGTATTCACTTTGAATTTCTATTTGAATTTGCTCCTTTTGAACTCCTGGAAGTTCTGCTTTTATGACCAGTTCGTCGCCAGCTTCATATAAATCGACAGGAAATGTTAATAAACGATTTCCTTTTTGGAAAAAGTGATTCATATCTGCAATTACATCACGTAGTGGCGTTTGTTCAAAAAAATCATCAATTTGCTTTAAATAACTACGAATTGGTGGACGAGACGAAGAATCTTTTTTTTCATCACTCATGTTTTTGCCTCCTAGAAATCAATTTGCAATATCATATGACAAATGTGTGCAAATGTGAGTGCCTATTTTTCGTGTTTGCTCAAAAAAATTGGGTAAAATGTGAAATGGAGTGATTTTTTTATAGTTTTTGTCGCCATATTCAGTTGATTATGATAGTATAAATAGGGTTGATATAGTAGTATAGAAACAGAATGAAAACTGAAAGAGGGTAAGAAGTATGTGTGGTTTTGTAGGATGTTTATGTGAAAACCCTAGAGAGTTTTCAGAAACAGAAAAACATCAATTTGAAAATATGAACACGATTATTTTCCACCGCGGTCCAGATGACGAAGGATATTTTCGTGATGAACATGTACAATTTGGCTTCCGCCGTTTAAGTATCATTGACTTAGAGGCAGGACATCAGCCGCTAACTTATGAAAATGATCGATATGTAATTATTTTTAATGGTGAAATTTACAACTATGTAGAATTACGCGAAATGCTGCTTGAAAAAGGAGCAACATTTGCAACGCAATCTGATACAGAAGTTATTATTGCATTGTATGCACATATGAAAGAGAAGTGTGTAGATTACCTTCGCGGTATGTTTGCATTTATGATTTGGGATCGTGAAGAAAAGAAACTTTTCGGTGCACGTGATCACTTCGGTATTAAGCCTTTATACATTGCTCAGCAAGGTGATACGACTTTCTTCGCATCTGAGAAGAAAAGTATTATGCATGTAATGCAAGATAAAGGAGTAAATCCAACTTCTCTGCAACATTACTTTACGTATCAATATGGTCCAGAACCAGAGACATTAACAACTGATGTTAATAAAATTGAACCTGGTCATTATTTCGTAAAAGAAATCGGTAAAGAGATGGAAATTCATCGCTACTGGAAACCGTATTTCAATGCTTCAAGTGCAACGAAAGAGGAGCACATTCAAGCGATTCGAGATGTGTTATATGATTCTGTAAAAGTTCATATGCGTAGTGATGTGCCAGTAGGTTCATTCTTATCTGGTGGTATCGATTCATCTATCATTGCTTCTATTGCTAGAGAAATGAATCCAAACCTTTTAACATTCTCTGTTGGTTTCGAACGCCGCGGCTTCAGTGAAGTTGACGTAGCAAAAGAAACTGCTGAAAAACTAGGTGTAACAAACCATAGTGTCTTCATTACAGCAAAAGAATTCATGAACGAATTCCCAAAAATCATTTGGCATATGGATGATCCTTTAGCTGATCCAGCTGCTGTACCATTGTACTTCGTAGCAAAAGAAGCACGTAAGCATGTAACAGTAGTTCTTTCTGGTGAAGGTGCAGACGAGCTGTTTGGTGGATATAACATTTATCGTGAGCCAAATTCTTTAAAAATGTTCTCTTACATCCCTACTCCGGGGAAAAGCGTCTTAAAAGCATTAAGTGGTGCGCTTAAAGAAGGCTTTAAAGGGAAAAGCTTCTTAGAGCGTGGATGTACACCAATTGAAGAGCGTTACTATGGTAATGCGAAAATCTTCCGTGAAGAAGAAAAAGCTGAATTAATGAAGTATTACAATGAAAGTGTTAACTACATGGATATCACAAAGCCATTGTATAATGAAATTAAAGATTATGATGATGTTAGCAAAATGCAATACATCGACATGTTCACATGGCTACGTGGTGACATTTTATTAAAAGCTGATAAAATGACGATGGCAAATTCATTAGAGCTTCGTGTACCATTCTTAGATAAAGAAGTATTTGACGTTGCGTCTAAAATTCCAACAGAATTAAAAATTGCAAATGGAACGACAAAAGCAATTTTACGTGAAGCAGTGCGCGGGATTGTTCCAGATCACGTGTTAGATCGTAAAAAGCTGGGCTTCCCAGTGCCAATTCGTCACTGGTTAAAAGATGAAATGCATGACTGGGCTGTTAATATTATTAAAGAAAGTAAAACAGAGCATTTAATCGACAAACAGTACGTATTAAACTTACTGGAAGCACACTGTGCAGATAAAGGTGATTATAGCCGTAAAATTTGGACAGTACTTGCATTTATGGTATGGCATCAAATTTATGTAGAGCATAAATACGATACAAATGAGTTTCATGAAGAAACAAAACGTGCGTATAGCTTAGTATAAGTAGGAAAACCTTAAGGTCGTATACGATCTTAAGGTTTTTTTCATAAATATGTATTTAGCTTGATACAATAAGTATAAGAGGGTGGACAAAATATGATTACGTTTGAAAAAGTAAATGCAGAAACAAAAAAAGTTGTGGAAGAAATGTTTGCTTCTCATAGTTTGAATATGAAGGAAGTTCAATATTGTATAAAAGTTGATGATACATATATTGGCGTATTGGATTATACGGTGCAAGATGAGCATGCTATATTGTCTAATTTAATTATTCATTTCGATTACCAAGGTTACGGATATGGAACCAATACTTATTTTACATTGGAAGAAATGATGAAACATAGAGATATAAAACGTATTCAAGTGTTACAAAGAGATATAACGGAACGAACTAATTCATTTATAGAGGGACTTGGCTTTATATTGAACGGTGAAGTATACATAAAACACTTATAGAAGGAAAGAAATGAAATATAAGGCAGGTGGATGTATGACGATGACGTCTGGTTTTTTACTAATAGGGGGTTGTTTTGTAGTAGCTGAACTATGCCAAATTTTCATTCGGAAAATGATGGGTAAAAAGCGTAAACCGTATGAATGGCAATACATTCCGGTATTTTGTATTCTGTTTTTTACTTTGTATGTATTGCAAAATCTTACTCATTTTCCGCCAATGTTAAACATTTTTTTGAAGTTTGGCTTAATATATAGTGGTAGTGGAATGACTATTTTATTTGGTTTGTTTTGCATACGGCATGTTCATTATCAGTCATACATATTTATTTTAAATTGGCTCAACCGGGACGATGGAAACCGCCTTACATAAGGTGGTTTTTTGCTTGGAACCAAATTTTTATGTTGTACATAAAATAAAATAGGACGAGCATTAATATATTAAATATAGAAAGGAAGGGATATATGAAGTTAGTTATAGATGCAGGTCACGGCGGATACGATTCCGGTGCTGTTGGAAACGGTTTGATTGAAAAAGATCTAACACTTCAAATTGCTAAACGTGTTAGAGATATATTACTTGCAACTTATACACTTAATATTAAAATGACACGTGATAGTGATGTTTTCATCTCATTATCTGAACGTGCAAATATCGCAAATTCTTTTGGGGCAGATTATTTTATCTCATTTCATATTAATAGTGGTGGTGGAACAGGTTTTGAAAGTTATATTTATGATGGACTATCAAATAGTAGTTCGGCAGCAGCCAAACAACAAAAGATGCATGCAGCCGTTAATCCAGTTTTAACGAAATACGGTTTGCGTGATCGTGGTGCAAAAAAAGCCAATTATGCAGTACTAAGAGAAACAGCTATGGATGCTTTATTAACAGAAACAGCTTTTATTGATACAACTTTTGATGCAAATTTATTAAAAAATCCGCAGTTTATGGAAGATTTATGCCAAGCATATGCAAGAGGAATTGCAGCGATATTAGGATTAACAGCAAATCCAAACCCACCCAATCCACAACCCCCAAATCCAACACCACAAACGATAGGTGTAGCCTATATTCGTGGGAAGAATGTGAATTTAAGAAGTGGTCCATCAACAACATCCTCGGTGATCCGTCAGTTAAATGCTCCAGAATCGTATGTAGTGTATCAAGAAAGTAACGGCTGGTTAGGTTTAGGTGCAGGAGAATGGATATATAATGATCCATCGTATATTGATTATGTGAAATATGGAAATAGTGATGGTAGTCCAATAGGAGTGGCAAATATTCGCGGCAAGAATGTGAATTTAAGAAGTGGTCCATCAACAACATCCTCGGTGATTCGAAAGTTAAACTCTCCAGAATCCTATTTAGTATACGCGTATCAAAATGGTTGGCTAAACCTCGGGGGAAATCAATGGATTTATTATGATCCATCTTATATCGAATATAATCAATATTAAAATATAAAGGATTATCAATGGAGCTAAATGAAGCCCTGTCTTGAATGTCTTGTAAACAGAAGAACTTAAAGGGAGGGCTTTTTTTGTGAAAAAAATAATTTACGTGTACATTGGTTTAGTGATGGATTAGGAACAATTGCCTTGCGTATCATAGTTGTATATCTATCTATGAGATTCGTACTACAAATAATTGTGTTAACCTTTTCTATCGCTGTGTCCTGTTTGACAGACCAAATGGATAATTATAATGTTATGGATGTTATAACAGGTGCAACAATTGGTGTGATGTTAGAAGGTCAATTCATTCAAATGAAAGAAAATAATATATTGAAATTATAAATTTCAAAAATGGTAATTGGACTTATTGTTGTGCTTTCTATGCAATTCGTGCTGAAAATGGCAGTTCCAGACATGTATTAAGTACGGGATGTGTTGCTTGGAATGACCATCACTTTTGTTTGTCTGTTTACTTTTCGTATGTATCGATAGGGTGAACTTGAAAAATATATTCTAAAAAAGTTTTCTGAAATATATTGACAACTTTTAGTCTATCCATTAATCTTTAAAATGTTAATGATAATCACTTTCACCTAGGAGGAAATATGACCAAAACTAAAAATATCTTCATCTTCTGCATTGTAATGTTAATGGTTATGATTGCAGGGTGTGATAAAGAAGAGAAAAAAGAAACAAAAGCAGCAGCAAAAGGGAAAGATTCATATGTAATTAAGCATGCAATGGGGGAAACAACAATTACAGGGACACCAAAAAGAGTTGTTGTCCTGACAAATGAAGGTGCTGAGGCTCTTTTATCGGTAGGAGTTACACCGGTTGGTGCTACAAAGCCAAGAGCTGGTGATGAATGGTATCCGCACTTAGCAAAAGAATTGAAAGATACAAAAGTTGTAGGAACAGAGCGTGACGTTAATTTAGAGGCAATTATGAAATTAAAGCCTGATTTAATTATTGGGAATAAAATGCGCCATGAAAAGGTATATGAGCAATTAAAAGAAATTGCACCTACTGTTTATGCTGAAACACTACGCGGTGATTGGAAAGAAAACTTCGCGTTATACACAAAAGCAGTACATAAAGAAAAAGAAGGCAACAAAGCCTTGGATGATTATAAGAAGCGTATTGAAGGATTAAAAGAGAAACTAGGAGATAAAGTAGATTCTAAAGTTTCTATTATTCGTTTCGTTCCAGGTGACGTTCGCATTTATCAAAAAAATTCATTCTCGGGTGTTGTTTTAAATGATATCGGATTTAAGCGACCACCACTTCAGGATAAGGATGATTTTGCGATAAAAGGTGTTACAAAAGAGCAAATTCCGAATATGGATGGAGACTATTTATTCTATTTCACATCTGATAAGGATGCTGATAAAACGAATGCAGGAAATACAATAGCGAAAGAATGGACAGAAGATCCACTCTTTAAACAATTACAAGCTTCAAAAAATAATAAAGTATTTGAAGTAGATGAAGTCATTTGGAATACAGCGGGCGGTATTAAAGCTGCAAATCTTATGTTGGATGATATTGAAAAATACTTTTTGAAATAAGTAAAGTAAAAAACACATCACATTTGAAG